>NZ_JBFUGA010000169.1:0-7818 GCF_056403155.1 Methylobacterium sp. P3_A11 | reverse complement strand
ATTTTACGCTGGGGCATGATCTCCTAATCGGGGCAGTATGGCTATTGAATACAATATAAAACTTGTCATTGTGCGCGATCGAATAACTCGCGGCCGCGGAAACGCGGTTTTTGTAACTGTCAGATAAGGTACGAAAGTTGCTTGAAGCCCTTGACCCGTGTCTCATTGCATCAACCTATGTTTTCGAGAGCCGTCTGATTTGGAAACGGGGGCTACGTCATGGCGAATTCTGTCTGGTCAGGCGCGGGTAGTCGCTCGAATCCGTCTCCCGCAGCCGGAACTTCCAGCTCGCCTGAGACGCCGCTCGTCGGCTTCATCCATCCCCAGGTCGCGCAGGCAGTCTACACCGTCCTCGTCGAACTCGGCGCAAATGCCGACGCCCTCGTGGCCGAGGTCGGCCTCGATCCGGATTACTTGGACGGGGGCAACACCCTGGTCTCCTACGCCGTGTTCGGCCGCCTGATCGCCCTCGGAGCCGAGCGCACCGGCTGTCGCCACCTAAGTCTCCTCATCGGCCAGCGGACGGCCCTGGCCTCGCTCGGGCCAATGGGCCTGCTGATGCGCAACTCGGACACGGTTGGGGACGCCCTGCGCGCTCTCGAAGAGCACGTCGGCAGGCGGAACTGGGGCGCGGTGATCGGGCTCGGCACGTGTGGCGGCGTAGCGGTCCTCAGTCACTCACCCTACCGCCCAGGAGCTGAGGGGGCAGCCCACAATTCTGAGCGGGCGCTTGCCACCATGACCAACCTGCTGCGGGAGCTGTGCGGGCCCGGCTTGGCTCCGTTGGAGGTGTTGCTACCGCGCTCCGCCCCGCGGGACACGCGGCCCTACAGCGCCTTCTTTCGTGCGCCGCTCCGGTTCAACGAGGAGGTGGCCACGCTGGTGTTCCCGGCCGAACTCCTGGAGCAGCCGATCGCGGGCGCGGACCCGGTCGCCTGCCGAGCCCTCAAACGGCAGATCCGCCAAATCGGCGTCGACCAGCCGCATACCCTGACGGACGAGCTGCGCCGCTTCCTTCAGACCAGTGTCACCCAGCTGCGCTGCACAGCCGACCGGGTTGCGCACAGGCAAATGACGAACCGCCGCACCATGGCCCGCCGGTTGCGGGCGGAGGGCACGAGCTTCAAGCAGCTCACCAGTGAGACGCAGTTCCAGGTGGCACAGCGGCTGCTGGTCGACACCGGSTTGAGCKTGACGCAGRTCTCAGAGGCCCTGCACTTCTCCGAACCCGCAGCCTTCACGCAYGCGTTCCGGCGCTGGTCGGGCAAGGCCCCGAGCGTCTAGAGGCTGGAGAACCGGTCGACGGACGCTAAAGCACAGCGTGAGGATCCGCGGCCTGAGCCGCGGTGTCGTAAACGGCTGCACTGAAGACTGTGCGGCGAGGCGCCCGGCGACCCTTGGCTGCCAGCTCAGGGGCCCGTGGGAACTCAACAGGTCCGTTGCGGCGTTGATGCCTTGCGACCGCGTAGCTGGCTGACCAAGCACCAGTTGCAGGCCGTCAGATCTATAGTTCTGGCGCTTCCGCTATCCTGGCTGGGCATGAGCGACACCACCGACGATCCCTTCACCCCCGAGCAGCTGACCGAGCTGGTCCTGATGCAAGCGGAGAACTCGGCGCAGATCGCGAAGGACCTCACGGCTATGGCGCATCAGTCGCTGGCGGCCCTGGTGATGAACGCGCTCCTGCTGCACGAGTTGGAGCGCGTCGGCCTGGTGAGCCACGAGGACGTGATCACTGAGGCCATTCGGCGGGCGAAGTCGATCCATCCGCCAGAGCTAGGCGCCGGCGTGGCCCGGGTAATCAAGACCGTCTTCGACGGGGAGGTGCGCGCCGAAGATTTCTCCACCGGCATCGGCGGTAGTCAGACGGACGCAAAACATTGATGCGTCGGCCCGGGTGCTGCTGGGTGCAGGAACGATTGGCGTCTGGCGCCGCAGGGTTAGAGCTGTTGCCGGTCAGGTAGCGGAGGCCAAGTCGTCCTTGTAGCCGGCCGCGGCGAGGTAGTTGCGGCACTGCTGCGGAGTGAAGCACGAGAAGGCCTGCCGGATCGCCGCCCTGAGTTCCGAGATCGTGCAGGCTGCCGCGCTGAGCAACAGCGCCGTGAGCTTGACGAAGGCTCGCTCAATCGGGTTGAAATCAGGGCATCTCAGCCCCGGCCTATTCCAACAACGACCTTCTTTCCACCAGGGCCGGAATTTCTTCGACCAAATTTGGCGAGCTGCTGCGCAGCACAGTGCACTCCTCGATGAGGCACGCTCGTTGCGCGAGATGTCGGGTCTGCGACAAAGCTGTTGTTAGATAGAGACTGCAACGCAAAGGAAAGAAAAGTATCCTCCGTGATGTTGCCCTGGATGTTGCCCGAGGCGCTGCCACCGAGCTTTTCAACTAAATTCTCGGAGAGGAAAGATAAGGCAAAGCTCGTGCGGTGACAGACGAAGCCGGCGCAGATCCGTTCGCGGTACCTGCCCCGCGAGGCCACCAATATCCGGGCACGGCTTTCGATGGATGTCCCCTCGGATCAAGCGACGTCGTCCGGACGGTAATACAGATGAAACGAGGCGTGTTCCGGCGTCTGTCGATCTTACTGAAAGGCATGCCCGTCCGTCTCGGGCTGCATCCACCTGTCACGAAGTCAAAAGCCATGACCCTCGGGATCTTACCTCCCCTTGTTCTTGCCGCTTGCCTGACCTCGCCTGCGCTTGCCCAGTCGGTGATCGACGTGGACCAGCCGGCGGCGCTCATCCACGGCAACTATTGCGGGCTCGGCAACAACGCGCCTCGTCTCCCCATCGACGCGCTCGATGCTGCCTGCGCCCGGCACGACGCCTGCACCCCTGCCGGCGGCCTCCCCTTGCGAGCATGCAATCTGAGGTTCCAACGAGAGACGGCGTTTATTTCGCGTGATCGGCGGCAGCCCGACGACGTGCGTGCGTTGGCGGGCTTCATCTCCGCTGGCGCGGCTCTTCTACCCTTCGACCCCGTAGCCCCGGTCGTTGGCGCCAGCGTGCCGGCGGCCGGACGTTATAGCGGGAATCCGCCCGGCCCATACAGGCCTGCCTACTACGCCTACTAGCGCCGTCCCGGAGCTCGCTAGCTGCTAACCAGGATTGAGGTCCAGCATACAGATGATCGCGCACAACAGGTAGGCGATCCGGGATCAAAAACGTAGTACCGTTTTCGTGGCTGGGGACATGGAGAATGCTATGCGCAAATTTGTTTTGGTGTCCCTGGCCGCGCTCGGCATGGGCTCGTTCGTCGCCGCGGATTCCGCTGAGGCCCGCGGTGGCTTCGGTGGCGGCGGCTTCCGAGGCGGCGGTGGCGGCTTCGGAGGTGGTGGTTTCCGCGGCGGCGGCTTTGGTGGCGGCGGATACCGCGGTGGTGGGTTCGGCGGTGGCGGCTGGCGCGGCGGCGTAGGTGGTTATCGAGGCGTGGCTGGTGGCTACCGCGGCGGTTTCTACGGCGGGCGCGGCTTCTACGGCGGGCGCGGCTACGGCTACCGGGGGTACGGGTACGGTGGCCGCGGTTATGGCTACGGCGTCGGTGCAGGTCTTGCCGGTCTCGCGGTCGGCACGGCGGTCGGGGCTGCGGCCAGCAACTACTACGGCGGCTACGGCTACGGCGACTCCTACTATGGCGGCTACGCCCCCGCCGCCTACGGCTACAGCTACCCCACGCAGGGGTACGGCGGCTGCACCTGCGGCTACTAACACCAGTTCATGAACACCGGGTCCACTCCGTACAAGCCTGCCGCAAACGCGTACCCGGTGGTGTTCACCACCAATTAGGCATTCCGACCGAGCTTGCCGCCTTCGTGTCGGATCGGCTTACGATCCACATCGCAGTGTTCTGCGTGTCGTCGGAACCGCGGCCGAGGCGCTTCCTCCGTCCGGATACTCAGGCTTTTCGGCAAGACGCGCGGCCGCTGTGAAGATCGGCTCTCAGCCGCTGGCATTGATCTTCAGGCGGCAAAGACGGCTTATGAGCTGACCGATCAGCCGCATCAGCGAAGAAACTTTACGAGAAGGGCGAGCTTTTCTGGGAAAAGCGCAGATAGATCAAGAGCATGGCGAGTGACGTTGCGTTGAGGCATAGCGCCCAACCGTAACTTGTCATGTGATGTGCGCCAATTGGGTTTCCAACGGTGCCTAAGCCGATGAGAGATCCTAGCACGGCGAGCACAGTGAAGAGGCATGCGAATGCAAGCATAACACCCTCCCTAACACGGATCGATAATAGCCTCAGTTGATCTGAGTAGCTTGCTGATCCGAGAGCATTCTAATCACCGGTCACGCTTACTTGCAATAGGGCTTGCAGCACCGCGAACTGCCGTCGGTAGGCGGGGAGCCGAGAGCGGCAAAGATACCCGCAGGTCACTCCTACCGGGCCGTGGCGGCTGCCGACGGAGCATCTATGGGGGCTGCTATGGTGGGCGTGGTGTCTACGGCTACCGGGGTGGCGTCCACGGGTACCGCGGCGGAGTCTACGGCGGGCGACGCGTCGGCGTCTACAGAGGCGGCTTCCATGGCGGCCGAGGCTTTCGCCGGTAGGTGAGGAAGGGGCAGCACGCCCGGTCCGACTGTCGGACCGACAACCGGATGGGTTGAGGTGACCCGTCGCATCAAGCGACCGATCTGGCGGCACGGCACAATCGCTCAGGCGCTCGCCATGCTGGCGATCCGGGATAGAGCGATGTCTGCCCCTCTAATCATGCCTCTAGCGATGGCGGCTATGTTCACGGCCGGGGCCATCCTGATCCTGCAGCTGGAGCAGCATGCCGAGCACGTCAGAGCCGTGCTCTGGGTCACCTACCTCCTCCTGGCAACATTTAACGCTCTAACTCTGCTCGATCGCCTGGCCAACGACCACCGAAGCCCGCGGGTCGCGACGACCGAAGTGGAGAGCCGGACATTGTCATCGCAGGTACCGGGGTTAGAGCTGATTGAGGCTAACTGGCGACCGCTGAAGGCTAATCAGTGATCCTGATTGACGAATTGGTATTAATATAAGCTGTCTAATAGGCGGAGGCCTAAGCGGTTGCGCGTGCGGATTGTCCAGTCGAATTGAGCTGCGGGCGCGGTTGCCGTGCGCATTGGGGGCGGCCCGCGGGTTCGCATTCGCGGCCGTCCTGGTGACGGTCAGCGGTAGATCAAAACGGGCAGTTTGGAATGCGTGAGAACTTTCATGGTCTCACTGCCAATGACGAGGGCGGAAATGCCACGACTGCCATGCGAGGCCATGACGATGAGGTCACAGCCCCGGGCGCCGGCGGTTTCGATAATGGCCTCGTACGGTTGCCGGTCCTCGACTTTCACGACCTCGCAAGGGACACTAACCTGCTTGGCTTCCTGCTCGGCTTCGGTGAGCCTGCGCTCGGCCTCGGCATGTGCATCTCGCCTGAACTGATCCGCGTACGGGTTCGACGGCCCCAAAGCCAATGTCGGGAGCCGGTGAACTACCGTGAGCACTGTCACCTTCGCTCCGACAGTCTTAGCGAGCGACATAGCTTGCTTCACGGCCGAGGCGGAAAGTGGCGTCCCGTCGGTAGGGACAAGAATGTGCTGGTACATCGGGATCTCCCCCAGACATCCGCGAGTCACGCTCCAGTGGTGTTCTGAGCCGACCCGTAGGGCTCGTTCCGGTTTATAGCAGTAATCACCTACTGAGTTGTAGGGCTGAAGCTTCCGGGGCCATTTCTGAGGCTCCAAGAAGGTCCTTATGGCTCGACGAGCTCGGACAGATGCAAGTCGGTGGTCAGGTGGCCGACCGGCGGGCAAACTCGTCCGGGAGCCTGTCGCTCATTGAAAACCACGCTCGTCGCAAGCCATTCGTTTAGACCAAGTCAGCCGACGTAATCTTCGCCCGCGTCGCCCACTTCTGCAAACGGACTTCTCACTCAGACCATTAGCAGTGTCGATCGGCCGACTTGGCGCTCTAAGTCAACAGGATGACCAGGACCATTCCCCAGATTGTCAGAAGCGTGTTGCTGACCGCATAGGTCACCGTATAGCCGAGGCCGGGGATTTGACTCTTTGCCCGATCGTTGACCATCCCAAGCGAAGCCGTCGTGGTGCGGGCGCCTGAGACAGCCCCAAGCAAAATGGCGTCGTCGAAGCGGAACAGGTACTTTCCCGCATACATAGCAAGAACAAGCGGTAGGGTAGTGGCGAATATACCCCAAAGGAAGATGCCGAAACCGAGCTGCTGCAATCCGGCGATGAATTTCGGTCCCGAGGAGATTCCAACAATCGCAATGAAAACGTTCAAGCCGACCGAGTTCATGAACCAGACCGTCGAGGACGGGATCCGCCCAAACTTAGGGCGCACGGAACGCAACCAGCCGAAGAATAGGCCCGAGATCAAGGCGCCCCCGGATGTTGAGAGCGTCAGCGGCACCCCGCCGACGTTGAAGACGATCGCCCCCACCAGTGCGCCAATCGCGATCGCCGCGCCGATGAACATAACGTCGGCCACATCGGTCGCGCGGTCGGGATATCCGATCGCGTTGGTGGCCAGGCTCACGTCCTGACTGCGGCCTACAAGCGTGAGAATGTCTCCGCGATTGATCTTGGTGCTCGGCAGGATCGGGATGTCGATCGCGGTAGCTCCCCGTGTAATTTTCCGTAAAAACACTCCTCGCGCCCAGGGACTTTGCGCCAGCTCTGCTAACGAGCGGCCGTCGACTTCCTTGCTAGTTACGTAGACATCAAGACCCTCAACGGGAACCGCGAGCATTTCCCTGTCATCTACTTCTTCCGCCGCCGTGCCGATCAGATCTACCAGAACCTCGCGCCGTCCCGCGACAGCAACCACATCTCCCGCCTGGATGACGGTATCAGCGTTTGCATCCATGATCTCCCGACCGCGGCGAACCCGTTCGATATAGATCCGCTGCTCCGGCAGCATCCGCTCTGCTTCTTCCGCCGTCTTCCCAACGATGATCCCGTCCGGCCGAACGCGGTAGGCACGCAGATCGAACTGGTGCCATGCGGTTCCGGGCCCCCCGGCTACCCTTGTCCCGCCATGCTTCTCCTCGTATCGCCTGCAGGCATCTTCGAGATCGATGCCCAACAGCGCCGGGCCGAGCAGAGCGATGACCACTGCAGAACCGAGCGTGCCGAAGATGTAGGTAATGGCGTAGGCTACCGGCATCGCATCGAGGAGAGCCTTGCTTTGATCTTCGGGAATCGGCAACCGGTTGATCGCGTCGGTCGCGAGACCCATGGAGGCAGAGATCGTCTGCGAGCCAGCATAGAGACCAGCTGCGGACCCCGCATCATAGCCCCCAAGCTTCGCCGCAAGATAACCACCCGCGAGGCAAAACACGCAGACAACGGCGGCAAAGAGGGCTTGTGGAAGACCATCCTTCGCGACACCCCGGACGAATTGTGGTCCCACTGCGTAACCGATCGCGAACAGGAACATAAGGAAGAAGAACGGCTTGAGCGGCCCAGTCACGCTGATGCCGATCTGGCCGATGATCACGGCGGCAATGAGTGTCGCCGTCACGGCGCCGATCCCAAGACCCTTGTATGTGAAGGATCCGAAATAATAGCCGAATGCGAGGGCGATAAAGATAGCGATCTCAGGATACTGACGAAGCGTGTTTGCAAACCACTCGAACATGTAGGCCTCCTATTCGGGTTCGCTTCGTCCCTCTGCTTGCAACCTTATCTATGCCGCTCTCCGGCTCCCCTTCGGAGTCGCGGATGATTTGGCTCGACGTTTCGCTGCGATAGCATCCGGTTTGAGCAGCTTAAGACCTCTCGTCTTCTCGTAGCCGTGGATCTCCTTCACATCGAGCTTACGCATGAAATCCA
>NZ_JBFUGA010000168.1:0-7952 GCF_056403155.1 Methylobacterium sp. P3_A11 | reverse complement strand
GATCACCCCAGTCTCCCAGGGCTCATCAAAGGCAAACAGAAAACCGCCCGGCAATCCCGCCGGCCAATCCCGCCGCTTGTCAGAAGATGGCTCAGCGCCCGGTCCACTCCCGCGGCCGGCGCCGATGAGCCGGGGTATAGATCCACCATTCCGGGCCGTCAACGCCTTTCTGAAAAAACTTCGCCCTGACTCTTCCCCCCTCCCCTCTCGCGTGGCCGGTGTCGGAGGGAGGTGTCCGCGCGCGCGGACGCATCGCGCGATGTCGCGCCTCAATCTCGACACGCTGCGCCGTGAGATGGATCCGTCTGGCGCGCCGGTCGCGCCCGGCTCGGCTAGAGTCCCGCCGCGGATTTCCGGATCCTCCAGGCAGGCCCCATCGCCTTCGTCTTCTCAGGGCCTTCGAGTGAAGCGCGAGCGACTCAAGATCGGCGACGTGGCCGCCCTTTCCCCCGGACGCGGGGTTCAGGAGCCCCTGAATCACCTGGGCGCTACCGCGACGCAGATCGACCGGCGTGCCGTCAACCTGCGCTGGCTCTGCGCCAGCAGCCTCACCGGGCTGACCGGCGCCGGTCTGATCGCGGCGGCGCTCCACGTTTCCCTGCAGGGCGACATCTCCTTCGCGGCCATCCCCGAGAAGGCGACGATCGTGCCCCGGCCTCAGCCGAGCGAGAGCGGCGCCAACATCGCCCGGAAGGGCGACCGACTCGTGCGCAACCTGATGATCGCGTCGGCCAAACAGAGCTTTCGTGCGCCGGTCACGGTCCGCCTCGGGGATCGCGAGATCATCAAGGCCAAGGCCTTCGTCCGGCTGAGCACACCCCTGTCGATGACCACCGGCGTCTACGCAGGTGAGCCGCCGCGTTTCGATCCGATGAAATTCGTCTCCGACGAGCCGTTGGAGCGCGCGCCCGACGCCTCTGCCGATGCCCCCGGGGCCGAGGTGACGGTGGTCAAGCGCGACCTCGCCGACGCGTCCGTGGACGCCAACGCGCCAGCGCTCACCGACGACGACGTCACCGCTCAGGTCGAGGAGGAGCGCCGGATCGCGGCCGAAGCGGGCCGTCGCGCCGCCATTCCGATCGCGCCCCAGATCATGCTGTCGCGGACGCTCCAGCAGGGCGCGGCCGGCGATGGTGACGGTGCGGCGCCGAAGGATGCAAATCCGTTCAAGTCCATCGAGGTGCTGGTCGTCCCCGAGAACGTCACCAAGGTCGCGAAGGTCGAACTGAAGCCGAATGAGGCGCCGCTCGTGGAGGAGCGTGATCTCGCCCTGAAGCGCGGCGAGACCCTCGAGACCACGCTCAAGGCCACAGGTGTTGCCGGCGACGACGCGATCCGCGGCATCGTCGCGGCGCTTGGCGGCAAAGCCCGCACGGCTGCGCTCAGCGAGGGCCAGCCGATGCGCGTCCAGGTCGCCCCAGGACCCCGTCCGGGCGATCCGCGCCAGGTCACCCGCGTGGTGCTCTACGGCGAGAACGGCATTGAGGGGATCGCCGCCCTGAACGACCGGGGCGCCTTCGTCTCGGTGGCGCCCCCCGCCGAGGAGGCGCCCGCCGCCAAGCCGCAGCCCCAGGCCGAGGCCGACGCCGGTGACGACGAGGACGCGGATTCCGGTTCCGGGCCGCGCCTCTACCAGAGCCTCTACGAGACCGCGGCCCGACACGACCTGCCGCGGGCCACCGTCGAGGACATCGTCCGGGTGTTCAGCTACGACCTCGACTTCCAGCGCCGCATCGGCAGCGGCGACGGGCTCGACGTGTTCTACAGCTACGACGACGAGGCCAGCGCCGACCGGCCGGACTTGCTCTACGCGGCGCTCACGCTCGGCGGCGAGACCCGCAAGGTCTATCGGTTCCAATCTCCGGACGACGGCACGATCGACTATCTCGACGACCAGGGCCGGTCCCTCAAGAAGTTCCTCCTGCGCAAGCCGATCGCCGAAGGCATCATGCGCTCGGGCTTCGGCTATCGGCGCCACCCGATCCTCGGCTACGCCAAGCTGCATACCGGCGTTGACTGGGCGAACCCGATCGGAACGCCGATCATGGCGGCGGGCAACGGCGTGGTTATCCGGTCCGAGATGACCTCGGGTTACGGCAATCGGGTCGAATTGCAGCACGTCAACGGCTACGTCACCACCTACAACCACATGTCCCGGTTCGCCCGCGGCATCCGCGAGGGCGTCAAGGTCCGCCAGGGGCAGATCGTCGGCTATCTCGGGTCCACCGGCCTCTCGACCGGCCCCCACCTCCATTACGAGGTGATCATCAATGGCCATTTCGTCGACCCGATGAAGATCCGTGTTCCCCGCGGCCGGGAACTCGACGGGCGGCTGCTCGCCGAGTTCAAGCGCCAGCGCGAGCAGATCGACGCCACCATGCAGAAGTCGAAGAGTGCCACGGCCCTCGCCCAACGCGATGCGGCCGTGCGCTGAGGCGCGCCTTCAGGCGAAGCCGAGACGGGCGCGGATGCTTTCGGGCGTCTCGCCGGCGTGCCGCAGGTCGGCGAGGGATTGCGAGCCGCGCGACTTGGCGAGCTTCGCGCCGGCGGGATCGCGCAGCAGACGGTGGTGATGATAGCGCGGCCTCGGCAGGCCGAGCAGATCCTGCAGGAGCACGTGCAGGTCGGTGGCCGCCTCCAGGTCACGGCCGCGGACCACGTGGGTGATCGCTTCCGCGGCGTCGTCATGGACCACGGCGAGGTGGTAGCTCGTCGGCACGTCCCGGCGGCCGATCACGGCATCGCCCCAGCGCAGCGGATCGGCGGTGATCCTGCGCTCGCCGGTCTCGTCGAAGGCGAGGTAGGCGTGTCCGCGGGAGGCGCAGCGCAGGGCGGCCGCCATGTCGAGGCGCCAGGTATGCGGATCGCCGCGGGCGAGCCGTTCGGTCACCACCGCGGGGTCGGCGTGACGGCAGGTGCCGGGATAGAGCGCTGACCCGTCCGGATCGCGCCGCGGGCCGGCACGCGTTCCGATCTGCGCCCGGATCTGCCCCCGCGAGCAGAAGCAGGGATAGGCGAGCCCGCGGCCGATCAGGCTGTCGAGGGCGGCGCGATAGGCCTCCATGTATCGGGACTGACGCCGCACCGGCTCGGGATAGGTCAGACCGAGCCAGGCGAGGTCGGTGACGATCGCCGCGACGAGGTCCGGCTTCGAGCGTTCGGGGTCGATGTCCTCGATCCGCAGGCGGCAGAGTCCGCCCATCCGGGTCGCGAGCTCGGCATTGAGCAGCGCCGAGTAGGCGTGGCCCAGGTGCAGACGACCGTTCGGGCTCGGCGCGAAGCGCAGGACGGGCACAGTGAGGCTCATGGGCCATCGGGGCGATGCCCGCAGACGGGCGGCCGTCCGCGGGCGTGCCGGGTCACCCGTCGCGGCGGCGCAGGCATTGCGGGGTGCCGGGCTGGCAGGCGATGCCGGGCAGCGAGCAGGCTGGACCCTCGGCGAGCCGCTGACAGACCATGCAGCCGTCGCTCCACTCGAGACAGGTCGGATCCTCGGCCAATGCGCGAGCCGGCGCCGGGTGATGGGCCGGCGCCAGGGCGCCGATCAGCACCGTGGCGATCACCAGAGCGGCCACGCCCCAGGCAGCGAGCGCGCCGCTGGACGAGCGCGGAGCGGGCGGCAGGGGGTGGGCTGTCGACATGGGCGTCCTGTTGGCGCGGGATGCGCCTGTCTGTCAACGCGCCCGGTCATGCCGCCTGGGCGGAGCGGCGCTCCAGCAGGGCCGGGAGGACCTTCAGGTTGAGCGGCTTGGCCAGGAATCCATCGAAGCCCGCCGCCCGGGCGGCGATCTCGTCCTCGCGGCCGGCATTGGCGGTGAGGGCCACGAGGTGGAGCCGCTCGGACCCACCCGACTCGGCCGCACGGATCCGCCGGGCGGTCTCGTGCCCGTCGAGGCGCGGCATCCGCACGTCGATCAGCGCCAGGTCGAACGGACCCTCCGTGTCCAGACGGTCCAGGGCCTCGATGCCGTCGACCGCATGAACCACCACGGCGCCGAGCCGCTCCAGCGCCCGGGTCGCCAGCAGGGCGTTGATGGGGTTGTCCTCGGCGAGCAGGACCCGCAGGCCGCTGCCGGTTCGCGACGGCGTCGCGGGCGGGACGGTCGCGGTCTCGATCGGGCCGTCCGATGCGAGCAGGCGGTCGAACAGGGAGCGGGGGCGGACCGGCTTGATCAGATAGCCGTCGAACCCCGCCGCGCCGGGGGCGCCGAATTCGCGGCGGTCGAACGGCGAGAGCAGGACGAGGCTCGTGCGCACGCCGCAGGCGCGGGCCGCATCGGCGATCTGCCGGACCGCCGCGTCGCCCAGCGCCCGGTCGGCCAGAACCACGTCGAAGGCGGCGCCCGACAGGGCGTCGAGGCCGGAATCCAGGCTGTCGACGATCACGGTGGCGGCCCCGGCCCGGGACAGGCTGCGCGCCAAATAGGGCGCCTGAAAGGGGGAATCCGCTACGATCAGGCAGCGCCGCGCCGCGAGGGGCGGCAGCGGCAAGGGCCGGTCGCCCTCGGTGCCGGCGACGTCGGCCAGCGGCAGCGCCACCCGGAAGGTTGAGCCCCGCCCGAGGCGTGAATCGGCCTCGATCCGGCCACCCATGCGGGTCACGAGCCGCCGGGTGATGGCGAGGCCGAGGCCGGTGCCTTCATGGCTCCGRCTCGAGCTGCCGTCGCCCTGCTCGAACTCCTCGAACAGGATCGGAAGCCGGTCCTCTGGAATACCCGGGCCGGTATCTGCCACGGCGAGCACGACCTCGCCGCCGGCCTCGCTCCGGGTAAAGCCGAGGCTGACGCCGACGCCGCCGCGCTCGGTGAACTTGATGGCGTTCCCCGCGAGGTTGATCAGGATCTGCCGCACGCGGTCGGCATCGCCCACCACGGCGGCGGGAAAGTCCTCGGCGACGTCGAGGGCGATCTCGATCCCCTTGTCCTGCGCCCGCGGCGCCAGCAACTCGACGACGCCCTCCGCGAGCGCCGGCAGATCGAAGGGCTCATCCGCCAGATCGAGGCGTCCGGCCTCGATCCGCGAGAAGTCGAGGACGCCGTCGATCAGGCCGAGGAGGGCCTGACCGCTGGTGCGCACCGCTTCGACGTAGGTGCGCTGCTCGGGGTCGAGGTCGGTCCCGAGCACGAGGTCGGCCATGCCGAGGATGCCGTTGAGCGGCGTGCGCATCTCGTGGCTCACGGTCGCCAGGAAGCGGGACTTCGCCACGCTCGCCGACTCGGCCCGCTCCAGGGCGGCGTCGCGGCTGCGGATCGCCTCGACCCGCGCCGTCACGTCCCGGCCGGCCCGCAGCCAGTGCATCGCATCGCCGTGCGCCACCGGCATCTCCACGAAGGCGAACCAGCGCAGGCGGCCGTCCGCCGTGCGGACCTGCGCCTCCGTGCGGCGGACCCCATCCGGCCCGATCTCGACGGCGTGCCGGTCGACGATCTCCAGATCGGCCTGCGAGCCGATCAGCGCGATCGGCTCCTGTCCGAGCAGGTGGGCGAAATCCTCGTTGGCATAGGTGATGCGCCCGCGGGCATCCCGCTGGACGATGATCTCGGTGGTGGCGGCCACCAGAGCCCGGTAGCGGTCCTCGCTCTCGCTGATCCGCCAGATGCGATCCTGCAGCCGCTCGGCCTCGCTCTCCGCGCGCCGCGTCCCCCGCATCCACCAGACGCCCAGCGCCAGCAGGGTTGCGATCGGGAGCGCCAGGACAAGCGCCATCGTGTCGGTCATTCCGGCCTCCCCGGCGGCAGGCCGGTCCGGGGCAGGATCGCAGGCGAAGCTGAAGGCGGCGTTGGGAAAGGCGCTTAACCGGCGGTTGCCGGCATCGGCGGGTTTCCGCCGATGCCGGCACGGTGCGTCCGAAACACCGGAGCGGCGTGATCCGAACAACGGCTCGCGAGTTGCCTGCCTGGACAGAGGCCCGGACGGAGACGGCACATGCCCGGTGAGCACTACGACGTCATCATCGTCGGTTCCGGACCCGGCGGCGGCACGATGGCTTGGCGCCTCGCGCAGACCGGCAAGCGCATCCTGCTGATCGAGCGCGGCGACTACCTGCTGCGCGAGCCGCGCAACTGGGACAGTCAGGCGGTGATCGTCGATGGCTACTACCAGGCTCAGGAGACGTGGTACTCGTCCGACGGCAAGAGCTTCCACCCGGGCCTGCACTACTACGTCGGCGGGAACTCGAAATTCTACGGTTCGGTCCTCTTCCGCCTGCGCGAGAAGGACTTCTCCGAGATCCGCCACCAGGACGGCGTCGCGCCGGCATGGCCCGTGGGCTACGACGCCTTCGAACCGTATTATCAGGCCGCCGAGGAGCTGTTCCACGTCCACGGCCTGCGCGGCGAGGATCCGACCGAGCCGTGGTCGACGAAGCCCTACGCCCATCCGCCGGTCTCGCACGAGCCGCGGATCCAGGAGCTGTTCGACAACCTGAAGAATGCCGGCCATCACCCGTTCCACCTGCCGGTGGGCGTGCGGCTTGTGGAGAGGGAAGGCCRTGCGGTCCCGACCTCGCCCTGCATCAAGTGCGAATCGTTCGACGGCTTCCCCTGCCCCACCAACGGCAAGTCCGACGCCCAGACCATGGTGGTCGATCCCGCCCTGCGGGACTGCCCGAACCTGACCCTCCTGACCCGCACCTACATCGAGCGCCTCGTCACCGATCCGTCGGGGCGCTCGGTGACGGGGGTCATCGGAAACCGGGACGGTGCTCCGTTCGAGGCGTCGGCCGACATCGTGGTGGTCGCCTGCGGCGCCCTCTCCTCGGCGCTGCTGCTGCTCCGCTCGGCCAACGCGCAGCATCCGAACGGCCTCGCCAATGGGTCGGATCAGGTCGGGCGCAACTACATGCGACACAACAACTCGACCGTCCTGGCGATCTCGAAGGTCCCGAACCCCACCCGGTTCCAGAAGACGCTGGGCCTCAACGATTTCTACTTCGGCGATCCGGACCCGAAGGACGGCTGGGATTTCCCCCTCGGCCACATCCAGATGGTCGGCAAGTCGGACGGCGCCCAGATCCACGGCGAGGGCCTGCCCGGCTTCCTGCAATGGTTTCCCGACAGGCCCTTCGACTGGATCGCCAGGCATTCCATCGATTTCTGGCTGACATCGGAAGACGTGCCGCTGCCCCAGAACCGGGTCTACTATCGGGACGGCAAGGTCCATCTCGATCTCACCGAAACGAATCAGGAGGCCCACAGGCGGCTGCGGCACAAGCTGCGCGAGATCTGCAGCGTCACCGACATTCATCCGCACCTGTTCGACCGGTCGCTCTATCTCGGCAAAAACGTCCCCATCGGCGGGACGGCCCACCAGGCCGGCACCCTGCGCTTCGGCGACGATCCCGCGACCTCGGTGCTCGACCGGGACTGCAAAACGCACGAGCTCGACAACCTCTACGTGACCGATGCCAGCTTCTTCCCGTCGATCGGCGCCGTGAATCCGACGCTGACGATCATCGCCAACGCCCTGCGGGTCGCGGACCACCTCGTCGCGCGGATGGGTGCACGGGACGCGATCCCGCCGCCCCGGCTGTTCGACCACACCGAGCCGCGTGCGCCGCTGTCGGCCTGAGGCGCGGCGGCTTGGGAGCCGGCGATCCGGTCCGTGCCCCTTTTCCTGCGGAGCCTCGAAGCGGACCTGGATGGCGAGCGCCAGGAATCGCGTTTGCGGCGGGAGGGCTCTTTCGGATCCGCGCGCCGCGCTCCGGCCCATCGGGATGTCGGCCTGTCCTCGGACATGGGTGATCGTCCCCGCGCGCCTGTTGCGCCGGGGGCATGGCCCAGGTGACGCGACGAGGGACGCGGGACGCCGCGGGAACCCTGTGTCGGCCATGATACGCGCGGGATCCGATCCCCGCGGCGCCCCGCGGCATCGACCGGGCGCCTCCCCCGGCCGGTGCCGTCTGTCTCGTCGCGGCGTCTTGCCGGCGCCCCGGTCCTGCGACTCCGTTTCAG
>NZ_JBFUGA010000167.1:0-8392 GCF_056403155.1 Methylobacterium sp. P3_A11 | reverse complement strand
GGGGACAGCTTCGCGGCGGGCTACCTCGCCGCGCGGATCGCCGGGCTGCCACCGGAGGCCGCCGCCGCCGAGGCGCATCGCCTCGCCGGCACGGTGATCGGGCATCGCGGCGCCGTGATTCCCCGGGACGCGATGCCGGCTCCCGCCGTCCGGCCGCCCGGCCCGGACGCCTGAGGGCCGGCGGGGCCGGACGCTGCGCCCTTGAGGCGGGGAAGCGCAACCGCTACCTCTGCCGTCGGGGGATGGCCCCCGCAGCAGGATCGCCGCGCGTGGTGCGGCCGAGAGGGCACCCGTGGCGCCGAGTCCCCCGCCGATCCAGGTCCCCGAGCCCGACGCCGCCGCGACGGGCGGCGGCGCCCCGAAGACGCGGGTCAGCGCCCGCGGCCGGCTGCGGACCTACTTCCTCACCGGCGTCATCGTGGCCGGCCCCCTCGCGATCACCGCCTACATCACCTGGTGGTTCATCGCGCTGATCGATTCGTTCGTGAAGCCGCTGGTGCCGGCGAGCTACCTGCCGGACCATTACCTGCCGTTCTCGATCCCGGGGCTCGGCCTGGTCATCGCCTTCCTGGCGGTGACGCTGCTCGGATTCCTCACGGCCAACCTCGTCGGGCGGTCGGTCATCGAGTTCGGCGAGGTCCTGCTGGCCCGCACCCCGGTGATCTCCGGCCTCTACAAGGGCCTGCGGCAGATCTTCGAGACGCTGTTTTCCGCCAACGGCACCTCGTTCCGCACGGTGGGGCTGGTGGAATTCCCGGTGAAGGGCACGTGGTCGGTGGTGTTCCTGTCCGCCCCCGCGGCCCACGAAGTCGAAGGGGCGCTGCGGGCGCGGGGCGCCGCCGCGGACGACCTCGTCGGCGTGTTCCTGCCCTGCGCGCCCAATCCGACGACGGGCTTCTTCTTCTACCTGCCCCGGGCCGAGGTGGTTGAACTCGCCATCAGCGTCGACGACGCCGCCAAGCTGGTGATGTCGGCCGGGGTGATCCAGCCGGAGGACCCGCAGGGCCGGCTCAACGCCATGGCGGCCTCCCTGCGGACGGCGCAGCAGGCGGGCGGCTCGGCGCTGCAGCGGGAGCCGCAGGACGCGTGAGCGCCGCGCGCGGGAACGGGCGCCTGTCCGGGACCATCGGCCATGAAAAAGGCCGCCCCGCGCCTGCGGGGCAGCCCTGGACTTCCATCCTGTCGGTGCGGCTCAGCGCTGCAGCGAGGCCGTCTGCGGCGCGATGGTGGGCGGGGTCGCCTGTGCGACCGTCACGGCGCTGCGCGGCGCCGTCGGCACCCAGCCGGTGGCGCATTGCAGGGTGAGGGCGAGGCCCAGGGCGATGCAGAGCCCGTTGGCGACCAGCCAGAATGGCCGGGCGGCCCGCCGCACGGCGGCCTGCAGCTCGTCCGCGGTCTTGCTTGCCGCCTCGGCGGCGCGGTCCGAGATCGGCAGAAGCCAGGGCTCGGTCGGCAGCGCTTGGATACCGGCCATCTCGTGGGAGCCCGGCAGGTTTTGGAACAGTCCATTCGACATGTCCGTCCTCCAGATTCGTCCGTGATGTCCCGGCTTACCGGGCCATTCGTTCATCTCCAGTTAAGGGAAGAATATGGCTGATGCAAGGTCACGAGGCCTGCCCGCGGCCCTCCCGGTCGCCGACGAGGCGCCGCCAAGCTTCCGCTCAGCGCCGGCAAATCTTTGAAATCACTGCAATTTTTCGAAACCCTGTGGCAAAGCCGCATCGGACGACCGATCTGGCCGATCGGGGACGATGACGGCCTCGACCGTTCATGAACGTCGGACTTTCCTGAACGACGCCGTTCATGGCGCCGTTCATCCGGCGCCGATCAGCCGGATCGCGGCCTCGCGTTCGAACAGGTAGAGGAGCGCCCGCAGGGCCTGCCCCCGGGGGCTCTTCAGGCCGGGATCGCGCTCCACGATCAGCCGGGCGTCGTCGCGGGCGGCCTCCAGCAGGGCGCCGTCGCTCTCCAGCCGGGCCAGGCGGAAGGCGGCCATCCCCGACTGCCGGGTGCCGAGCACCTCGCCCTCGCCGCGCAGCTTCAGGTCCGCCTCGGCGATCCGGAAGCCGTCCTCGCTCGACCGCATCATCTCGAGCCGCGCCCGCGAGACCTGCCCGAGGGGTCCCCGGTAGAGCAGCAGGCAGGACGAGGCCCTGGAGCCGCGCCCGACCCGGCCCCGGAGCTGGTGGAGCTGCGCCAGCCCGAACCGCTCGGCGTGCTCGATCACCATGATGGTGGCCTCGGGCACGTCGACCCCGACCTCCACCACGGTGGTCGAGACCAGGAGCTTGGTCTCCCCGGCGGCGAAGCGGGCCATGGCGGCATCCTTGTCGGGACCCGGCATCTTGCCGTGGATCAGCCCGACCGCGTCGCCGAAATGCTTGCGCAGGTCGTCGAAGCGCTCGGCCGCGGCGGCGAGGTCGACGAACTCGGATTCCTCCACCAGCGGGCAGATCCAGTAGACCCGCTCGCCCCCGGCGATCGCCCGGGCGAGGCCGGCCACGACCTCGTCGATCCGCTCGGTGGACAGGGTCAGGGTGCGGATCGGCTGCCGGCCGGCGGGCTTCTCGTCGAGGATCGACACGTCCATGTCGCCGAAGAAGGTCAGCGCCAGGGTGCGGGGGATCGGCGTCGCGGTCATGACCAGGAAGTCCACCGCCTCGCCCTTGGCCCCGAGGGCGAGGCGCTGGTGAACGCCGAACCGGTGCTGCTCGTCCACCACCGCGAGGCCGAGGTCGCGGAAGGTGACCGCCTCCTGGAACAGGGCATGGGTGCCGACCAGGATGTCGATCGCGCCCGCGGCGAGGTCGGCCAGCGTGCTCTTGCGCTCCGCGGCCCGGTCGCGGCCGGTCATCAGGCGCAGGCGCAAACCGCCGGCCAGGGGCTTCAGCCGCTCGAAATGCTGCCGGGCGAGGATCTCGGTGGGCGCCATCAGGGCGGCCTGACGCCCGGCCTCCACCGCCGAGGCCATGGCGAGCAGGGCCACCGCGGTCTTGCCCGAGCCGACATCGCCCTGGAGCAGGCGCAGCATCCGGCGGGGCGCGGCGAGGTCGGCGCGGATCTCCGCCACCGCCCGGCCCTGCGCGCCGGTCAGCGCGAAGGGGAGGGCGGCCTCGATGCGGGCGCTCAGGGCGCCGTCGCCGGCATTGACCCGGCCGGCCTTGCGCCGCTGGCGGGCGCGCAGGAGGGCGAGCGCCAGCTGGGAGGCGAGGAGTTCGTCGTAGGCGAGCCGCCGCCGGGACGGGGTCGCGGGCGGCGGCTGGAGCGGATCCTCGGCCTTGGGGGGCGCCTCCTCGGGCCGGTGCTCGAGGCGCAGGGCCTCCGCGAAGGCGGGCAGGCGGTTCTTCTCCAGCCAGGCCGGATCCTGCCATTCCGGCAGGACCGGCAGGCGGTCGAGGGCCGCCACCGCGAGCTTGTTGATCGCCCGCGAGGTCAGCCCCTCCGTGGCCCCGTAGACCGGCTCGACGGCGGGCAGCTCGGCCAAGCCCGCCTCGTCCACGATCCGGGACGGGTGGACCATCTGGCGGGTGCCGTCCCAGAGGTCGATCCGGCCGGTGATGTAGCGGTGCGCCCCGAGCGGCAGCATCTTCTCCACCCGGGCGCGGGGCATGCCGAAGAACACCAGGGTGATGTCGCCGGTGGCATCCTCCACCAGCACCCGGTGCGGGCGCCGGCCCGCTCCGGCCTGGGCCGGGCGGTGCCCCACCACGGTGACGCCGATCGTCACCGGCTCGCCCACGGGGGCGTCGCTGATCGAGCCCATGAGCTTCCGCGCGACGCCGCCCTGGGGCAGGTGGAACAGCAGGTCCACCACCCGGGCCTCGCGCTCGGGGGTGCCGAGCAGCTTCTCGATGAGCGGCGCCATCTTCGGCCCGATCCCCGGCAGGGCGCGGGCCGGCGCGAAGAGCGGATCGAGGAGGCTCGGCCGCAGGGCGGGCGCGGCGGGCGCGCGGCCGGCCTCCCCCTCCGCGGCCTCGGCCGCGTCGGAATCCTTCAAGGCCGGGTCCTGAGTCGCGCGTGCATCTGTCATGGCGGTTCGGCGGACATGGTGCCGGAGGCGCCTTATCATCCGGTGCATCCCGGCGCGCCAGTGCGGCGGGAGGGGGACCGCCCCCGGAGATCGATCCCATGGCCAGCGACTTCCTGCCGGGCTTCGACCGGCACCGGATCGAGACCGCACCCGGCGTGACGATCCACGCCCGCTCGGCGGGCTCCGGGCCGCCGGTCCTGCTGCTGCACGGCCACCCGCAGACCCTGTCCACGTGGCTCCACGTCGCCCCGCGCCTCGCCGAGACCCGCAGCGTGGTGGCCATGGACCTGCGCGGCTACGGCGATTCGGGAAAGCCCCCGGGGGGCGAGCGCCACGTCGCCTATTCCAAGCGCGCCATGGCGGCCGACGCGGTGGCGGTGATGCGGGCGCTCGGCCACGACCGGTTCGCCGTGGTCGGCCACGACCGGGGCGGCCGCGTCGCCCACCGCCTCGCCCTCGACCACGCCCAGGCCGTCGCGCGGATCGCCCTGTTCGACATCGCCCCCACGGCGACCATGTACGCGCGCACCGACAAGGATTTCGCCACCCGGTACTTCTGGTGGTTCTTCTTCATCCAGCCCCACCCCCTGCCGGAGACGCTGATCGGGGCCGATCCGGAATACTTCCTGCGCCATCACGTCGAGGGCCAGTCCAAGACGCCCGGCTCGCCGCCGCCCGACCTCTTCGCCGAGTACCTGCGCTGCTACGCCGACCCCGCCTGCCGCCACGCGATCTGCGAGGATTACCGGGCGGCGGCCGGGATCGACTTGGAGCACGACGCCGCCGATGCGCAGGCGCGGATCACCGCCCCGCTCCTGGCGCTCTGGGGGGCGAGGGGCGTGGTCGGCCAGACCTACGACGTGCTGGAGACGTGGCGCGAGAAGGCCACCGCCGTCTCCGGCCGGGCGCTGGATTGCGGTCACACCCTTCAGGAGGAGCGGCCGGAGGAGGTCGTTTCGGAGCTGGCGGCGTTCCTGAGCTGACGGGGCTCAGCCGCCGGCCCGGACCGGGTCGACCGCACGGTGCGCCGGACCCGGGCGGGGCGAGGGACACGGACAGCGTGGAGACGGCCGCGGCGGCGAGGCGGACGGGGGCACCGGATCGCTCCGGCCTGAGGCCGCCGGGCTGCGGCGCTGTGGCCTTCGCGGATCWGGGTTGGCAGAGACACCGGAATGCTCAGATACGGGCACGGGCCGCGCGGAGAAGACGCCGCGGCCCCGGCCGGCCGCCGGGCACCCGATGGGTGGCCGGTCGACGGGGGACCGAGCGGAGATCGTGCGGGGCAGCATGTCGGTAGGAGCCAAGGCCGCAGGGGCCGTCACCGGGTCCGTCACGGGGTCCGGGACACCGTTCGAGGTTGCCGTGGTCGGGGCCGGGGCCGCGGGGCTCGCCGCGGCGCTGGCGGTCGCCCGGGAGGGGATTCCGACGGCGCTGGTCGGCCGCCACGCCCCCGTGGCGGACGGGCGAACCGTCGCGCTCCTCGACGGGTCGGTGCGGTTCCTGGGGGCGCTGGGCGCCTGGGAGGCGGTGGCGCCGCACGCAAGCCCGCTCTGCGAACTCCAGATCATCGACGACACCGGCAGCCTGTTCCGGCCGCCGCCGGCGCGCTTCCGCGCCGCCGAGATCGGCCTCGACGCCTTCGGCTGGAACGTCGAGAGCGCGCGGCTGGTCGAGAGCCTGCGCGCCTGCGCCCGGGGGCAGGACAACCTCACCCTGGTCGAGGCGGATGCCGCCGGCGCCGTCCCCGGCGAGGCGGCCGCGCGCATCGCCCTGGCCGACGGGGGCGCGGTCGAGGCCCGGCTGGTGGTGGGGGCCGACGGGGCGCGCTCGCCGCTGCGGGCCGCCAGCGGCGTCCGCGTGCGCGACTGGACCTACCCGCAGAGCGCGATCACCACGATCCTGGCCCATGCGCGCCCGCATCGGGACGTCTCCACCGAATTCCACACCCGGTCCGGCCCCTTCACCCTGGTGCCGCTCCCGGGCGGTCACCGGTCCAGCCTGGTCTGGGTGACCGGGGAGGGCGCCGCGCGCCGGCTGGCGGCCCTCGACGACGGAGCCCTCGGCCAGGCCGTGGAGCGGCAGGCCCGGGCGATGCTGGGTGCCATGCGGGTCGACGGCCCCCGCGGACTCGTGCCCATGCGCAGCCTCGCGGTGACCCGGCCGGTAGCGGATCGGCTGGCGCTGATCGGCGAGGCCGCCCACGTCTTCCCGCCGATCGGCGCCCAGGGCCTCAATCTCGGCCTGCGCGACGCCGCGACCCTGCGCGACGCGGTGCTGGCCGCCGCCCGCGACCGCCGCGATCCCGGTTCACGCGCCGTGCTCGACGGCTACGCGCGGGCGCGCCGCGTCGATACAGCGGCGCGCACCGCCGCCGTGGACCTCCTCAACCGCAGCCTGCTCACCGCCCTGCTGCCGGTGGACGCGCTCCGCGGCCTCGGCCTGCTGGCGATGACGCAGCTCGGGCCGCTGCGGCGGCTGGTGATGCGGGAGGGGGTCGTGCCGAGGCTCGGCGCGCCGGAGCTGATGCGCGCGACGCGCTGACTCCGTCGTCGGAGGCGCGGGCCTCGCGGCGGCCCAGACGGTCCGCCTGCGGTGTCCACTTGGCTGTCCGTCTTGCCCGGGCCGGATGCGACCGGGACGGGCGTCAGAGATCCGGCTGTGCGGCCACGTAGGCGCCGAGCCGGGTCGCGAGATCGACCGGGCCGCCGGCCCGGGCCTCCCCCGAATCGCCGATGAGAATCACCGGGATGCCGCGGTCGCGCAGATGGCCGCGGAGGCGGGCGGCGCGGCGGGCATAGGCGGGATCGCGCCGGGTGGGAGCCTGGAGCAAGACCGCGGCGGGTCGCGCGATCACGGCCAGCACGTCGTCCGCCGCCTCCATCGAGGCGGTCACGCTCGCATAGCCGAGGCTGGCCAGCTCGCCCGAAAGGGACCGGTCCACGGCGCGGACGCCGTCATCGACCACGAGCACTTGTTGCAGCGCACCCATAAGCTTGAGCGGTACTCCATCCCGGACGGCTTGGAAAGATAGCCGTCACGACAATCCGATGCAGAACCCGCGAACAGGCGGATCGGATCCGTCGGTCCGTGTGCAGATGCGAGATTATCTGCGCCGCCTGAGCGCCGGATGAACCGGTGCGGGGCCGCCGTTCAAGCCGCCACGACCGCGGCGGCCGAGCCGCCCGACAGGAGGGGCCGGTAGCCGGCGCTCCGCCACAGGTGCGGATCCGGCTCGGGCGTCCCGCCGCCGGGGAGCGGAGCGGACGCGCAGGCCGGCCCGCGAAAGGCGAGGCCGCCCTCGGTCCCGCGGGCGACGTCCAGGAGCCCGCGGGGCAGGGGGGCCTGCTCCGGATGGGCCAGGGTGGCGGCGAGGTCGTCCAGGCCGGGGCGCGTGAGCACCACCGCCTCGCCGAAAACCACCGAGTCGAGGCGCTGCGGACCCGCGGTCCCCGCGCTCCGCGGGGTCAGGCGCGTGGGCGCGCGGCGGACCACGTGGAGGACGCGGACGGTCCAGGGCAGGGGCAGGGCGGCCAGGGCAGGGTCAATCAGGGCGGGCTCGATCAGGGCGGGCACGACGAGCCGCGTGGGCACCGGCCGCAGCAGGGCGGCGCGGAACCCGGCCTCGTCGAAGGGCAGCACGGTCTCCAGGCCGGCGCCCGCCGCCAGGGCCGTGCCGAGGCCGGTCACGAGGCCGCGCAGATCGTGGCCGGGCAGGAGCGTCAGGACCCGCTCGTCCGCGGACAGGGGCAGCGCGTCGAGATGGGCGGCGATCGCCGCCGCGAGGGCCGCGGCGCTGCGATGGACCGGCCGGCCGGGATCGCCCCCCGCGAAGGTGACGAGGCCGCGGCTCGCCACCGGCGCGACCACGCCCCGCTCCAGGGCCATCACGTCGAGGCTGATCACACCGTCCGGCACGCTCGGGCCGAAGGCCGCGAGGTAGCGCAGGCCGAAATGGCGCATGGCCGCCTGGGTGAGGTCTTCCGCGGGGCGGCGCGCGCCGCGGCGGCCCTCCGTGAGCACCGCCACCAGGCCGGCGGCCTCGATCCCGGCGGAGAGCTGTCCGGGATCCCAGGCGGCAGGCATCGCGCAGGGCAGGTGGCCGGCCGCCTCGACGGCGAGGTGGGCGAGGGCCGATTCGGCGCCTCCGGCGAACCAGAGCCCGATCCGGCTGCCGGCCGGAAGGCGCCACGCGCCGATGCCGCGGGCGAGGCGCCCGACGATCTCGGCGGCGGCCGCGTAGGTCCAGGTGATGGCCGGACGGCCGCACCAGGCGACGCGGTCACCCGAATCACGCAGGATCGTGCGCTCCGGACCGGTGCGCGCCGCCGCGAACAGGCAGGCCGCGAGGCCGCCGGATCGCGC
>NZ_JBFUGA010000166.1:0-8579 GCF_056403155.1 Methylobacterium sp. P3_A11 | reverse complement strand
CTGCGGACGCGGCTCGGGGCGCTGCGTCGCCCGATCCGGCTCGTCGGTGAGACCGGGGCCGTGGCGGATCCCGCCCCACGCACCCCGATCCCGGCCGCGGGCCGCGCGATGCGGCCCCGGCCGGTCCCGGCCGGCGACCTGATCGGTGTGCGGCCGGCGGGCTGGGAGGCGGCCGCGTCCGAGATCCTCTCCGTTACCGAACCGGCTGCCGTCCGCGACGCGGTGGAGACCTTCCTGGCCCTTGACGCCCGGACTGCCGCCCGGCCGATCATCGCCGATCCGGCGGAGGCGTCGCTCGTCCGCGTAGTCACCCGGCTGTTCGCCCGCCGCGGCGCGTTGCGGGTCGAGTTCCTGCGCCGAGCTGGCGCCATCGTCGCCGGCACGCTCCATCTGGGCGTCGGTCCCGCCGCGGTGCCCTGGCGGCGGGCGCGGGCCTGATCGGTCAATCCGCCGCGCGCCGCGCGGCTGTCGGCCGGTCCGGACGAATCCTAGCTGGCGCCCATGACCCGCGACACCCCGCACGGCGTACGACCCGCTCCGCGCCGGAGGGCCGTCTCGCGATCCGCGTCCTCGACGCCGGGCGATGTCGATCGCGTGACGGCTGTGCTCGCCCGACTCGAGGCCGCGGACCCGGACCCGAAGGCCGGGTTCGACGACACCGATCCGTTTCGCCTCCTCGTGACCGTGCTGTTGTCGGCCCAGTCCACCGGACCGACCGTCTCCCGCGTCGCGGACGCGCTGTTCGCCGTGGTCCGGGATCCCGCCGGGATGCTGGACCTCGGCGAAGCGCGGATCATCGCGATCATCCGGCCGGTCGGGCTCGGGCCGTCGAAGGCGCGCAACATCGTCAGGCTCTCGGCGGCCCTGATCACCGACCACGGCGGCACCGTCCCGCGCAGCGCGGCAGAGATGCGCCGCCTCCCCGGAATCGGTCGCAAGAGTGCCGAGGTGACGGCGAATTTCGCCTTCCACGAGCCGGTGATTGCGGTCGACACGCACGTGTTCCGCGTCTCGAACCGGATCCCGCTGTCCTCCGGGCTCACGGTGGATGCCGTGGCGGATGGTCTCGCCCGGACCGTGCCCGAGCGCTTCAAGGACGGCGCCCATGTTTGGCTGTTCCGGCACGGGCGCGACACGTGCACGGCCCGGAAGCCTGCCTGCCTCGGCTGCCTGGTCTCTGATCTGTGCACCTGGCCGGGCAAGGCCGTCTGACTTGAGCCGCGCTACTCGTCCTCGCCGAAGCGGTTCGCCAGCAGCGCCTCGATGGCGTCGAGGCACGTCTCGGCATCCGGGCCTACGGCGGTGACGGCGATGCGCGTGCCCATGGCGGCACCCAGGGTCAGCAACCCCATGATCGAGCGTCCACCGACAGTCTCCCCGGCCCGGGTCACCGTCACGGCTGAGTCGTAGCGCTCCACGGTCTGCACGAATTTCGCCGATGCGCGGGCATGCAGGCCCCGCTTGTTGATGATGGGCAGCATTCGGAGGAGGCCGCCCTCCGGAACCGGCGGATCGTCGTCCGTCTCGAAAAGCTCGTCCATCGCCCCTGATGTTTCCCGCCCGATCCGCGGCCGTTGCGGCCGTCTAAGCCGAACCTAAACCATTGACCTCGCGTGTCGATCCCGCGGCGTCGCGGCACTGTCGCACGCGGGTGCCCCGGTCTTCGCGGGCTACCACTCGTACTCGGCGCCGACCCCGAGACTGGTTCGGCCGTCGCTCCCGGCCTCGCCCTTCAGCTTGATCCGGCGGGTCACGTCGAAGTCGACGCCAACGGCCGTGTCGGCGGGCTTCGCTCCGGCTTTCACACCGACGCTGACGCGATCCGAAATGTAGCGCGAGGCGCCGAGCGCGGGGCCGCCGCTCGCTCCGGTGGAGACATCCAGGCTGTCCAGGCCGAGGCCCTTGCGCGCCTGCTCGAACATGTCCGGCCCGGCCGAGCCCCCGGAGAGCTGCGCGATCGCCTGGGCGAGCTGCAGGGCCTGAAACGGAGAAAGACCACCGGCCGCCTTCTTGAACAGCAGACGCGCGAGGATCTCGTCCTGCGGGAGGACCGGATCCGAGGTCAGGGCGAATTGCGGTGCGTCGGCGGGACCGGACACCGCCACCCGAGCGGTCACATCCGCGGCCTTGGTTTCGGCGGCGAAGTCGAGTTCCGGCGTGGTCAGGCTGCCCGCGAAGGTCAGGCGTCCGCGGCTGAAGTCCAGACGCTGACCGACGAGTTCGAATTGCCCCCGCCGCATCGAGAAGGCGCCGACGGCATTCGGCGCCGCGGAGGTTCCCGTGACCCGAAGCGCGCCGCCGAGTTCGGCATCGATGCCACGGCCGCGTACGAAGATGCGGCTCGGCGCGTTGATCGCCACGTCCAGGATGGCGTCGAACGGCACCGGCGGCTTTTTCGGCCGCCGTCCGGGACGGGTCGCAGCCTTCCGTTCGGCCTGCTGGGCGAGGCGCGCTCGCGCATCCGGCGGCGTGTTGACGTGGCGCACGCCCGGAAGCGGCCGGACCGTGGCCGGCAGCCGGTCCGGAACGGCGACGTCGATGGACACGACATCGATCCGGCCCGCGATCCGCGGGGTGCGTGCCAGGGGGCCGGACAGGGTGAGATCGACGCCGGACACGGCCGTCATCAGCGGGCTCGATACGAGTTCGGCCTTCTCGGCGGTGACGTGGAAATTCCCTGGGAAATCGGGCTCGAGGGCGACGCGACCCGTGACCGAGACCCGGCCGCCGTTGCGGGTCGCCGCGGTCAGCCGTTCCACCACGACGCTGTCGCCGCGGCCAGTGACGCGGCCCTCGATCGCAGTGAGGCGGATGCCGTTCAGGGGATCGTTGAAGCTGCCGCCGGTCAGGACCGCCGAGCCCTCCGCCCGCGGCGCCGCCAGAGTGCCGGTGACGCCCCCGTCGACGGCGACCTTTCCGGCGACGCTCTGGCCGCCGGCGCTCAGGAGAGAATTGGCGAGTGCCGCGTCGAGGATTCCGCGGGCGCGGAGATCCAACGGACCGCCGGCCTCCACGGGGAGCGCGCCCGAGACCGTCAGCGCGACGCCGCGCCCGGCGGTCACCCGGCCGTCCAGGCGCGCCTGCCCGTCCGAGAGCGTGCCCTTGGCGGTGGCATCGATGGGCGGCAGGCCGGCCTGTCGGACCTGGGGTGCCACGAGCTTCGTGACGGTCAGCGCATAGTGTCCCTCGGGGCGCGCCGTCGTCCCGTGCAGGTCCGCCTCGCCGTCCAGGATGCCCGACAGGCCGAGATCCGGCACGGCGATCCGGGCGAGCGACAGCGGCAGGGCGCGAATCGCGACGCGCAGGTCGAGATCGCGTCCCGCCCGACCCGCGACCGTGACGCGGCCCGAGCCGGCCGCGATGGACAGACCGTCGATCACGGCGCCGCCATCCTGCAAGGTCAGCGCCGCCGGTCCGGTGAGGGCGAAGCGATCGCTTCCCCGGGCCGCCGACAGGCGCTGGATCTCGATGCGCGTCTCGTCCGCCGGGACGACCCGCGCGGCAGCATCGAGGTTGAAGCCGCGGGCCTTGGCGGTCACGGTCACGTCGCTGAAGGCCGGGCTGCCGGCGGCGGCCAGGCGGAGTGTGTCGATCTGCTGCCCCGCGGTGACGAGCCGCTCGGCGTCGATGCGCCCGTCGAGGACCGGGTGGGCGCGCAGGTCGTGACCCGTCAGATCCGCGTCGAGGCGCGACAGAGCGGATGATCCGTAGCGAAGACCTGCTCCGGTGGCGCGGAGGGCCGCGTCCTGACGCCCGCCGTCGCGCGCCAGGGTCACGGAACCGTCGAGCCGGCCTGCGACCGGGTTCGGGAGCAGCGGTGCTATATCGGCCAGCTCGCCGGCCTTCACGGTGAGCGATCCGGCCGAGAGCCACGTGTCGGCCGCGACTGTCGCATGGCCGGCGAGGGTCACCGAGCCGAGGGTGAGGCCGAGCCGGTCGAGGACCCAGTCTCCTCCGATGCGTGCGAGATGCGCCTCTCCGGTGAGCGCATTGCCGGCCACGTCGCCGCCGAGCCGCATAGTACCGTCCGGCGCGAGAATCGCGTCACGCAGGACCGCCTCGGCGCGGAGGTTCCGGATCGGCTTTCCATCTGCAGTGGCGGCCGGCGCCGTCAGGGTCGCCGTCACGTCCGGATGTTCCATGGAGCCGGACAGCCGGGCCTCGACGCCCGCGCGCCCGGTCAGCCGCCCGTCGAGGTCCGCGAGACTTTTGAGGTCGAGGCGAGCCGTCACGTCCGCGGCGGTCGCGGTCGCCTGTCCTTCCAGCGTCGCGGTGAGCCCCGCGCCCTCCAGGCGCAGGTGTTCGAAGCCGTAGCCGTCGAAGGACTGAGAGATCCGCCCCTGCAGGGTGGGGGTGCGGCCGAGGGTGCGGTCGGCGGCGCGGTTGCCGGTGACCAGGCCGCCGGCGGTCACGGCGAGGTCGGCGGCGAGGGCCTTGCGGGCCGGGTCGYCGCTGAGCCGCGCCTTGGCATCGAGGCTCCCGGCAAGGCCCTGTCCGGCGAGGCCGGAGAAGACGGACAGGTCGGGCAGCGCCGCATCCAGTGTCCCTGTCAGGGTGTTCTGTCCAAGCCGACCGGCATAGGAGGCCCGCGCCGTGTCCGATTCGAGCCGCAGCGTCGAGACATCGACGATGCCGTCGGCCCCCGAGGCGGCCCGGAACGTCACCTGCGCCCGGCTGCCGATCGCCCGGCGGAGGGCCGGGTCGGACAGCTTCAGCCCTTCCACCCGTCCGTCCGCCGTGATCGCGAAACGCTGCGTCGCGGGCTCGCCCTCGGGGGTGATGCCGAGATTCGCCTCGATCCGGTCGAGGCTGGACTCACGACTGTGCAGGCCGGCGGCGTCGAGGCGTCCCCGCACCGTGGGAGCGCTCAGCTTTCCCTTGAGGCTCCCGTCGAACACCAGCTTGCCGATCTCGGCCTCGCCGGCCCGGGTGACCTCGCCCTCCGTCGGTACCGCCCGGGCCTGGAGCGTCAGGTCGGCGACGCGATCCGGGCTCAGGCTGCCGCCGGCCGCGAGACGCGCCGTGCGGGAGGTCAGTTCCAGCCGGTCGATGCGGAAGGCGCCACTATCCGCAAAGGCGAGGCCGCCGTCCAGCTTGGTGGTGCCGGCGAAGACCGCGGCTGCCGGACCCGGCATCAGCCCTTCGATGCGCGCCGCGAGATCGAGGGCGAGGCGCCGCTCGGCGCCGATACGGGAGATCTTCGCGCCACCCCTGGCGCCGATCTCGGGGCCGGCCGCGAAATCGAGCTTGGCCGCCCACGCGTCGAGCGTCCCTGTCCCGGCCAGGTCGAAGTCGATCGGCGGTGTCCCGGGAAGGTTGGCCGCCTTCGAGAGCAGCCCACCCGCCGGCTCGACGAGATTCGCCTTCAGTTCGAGCCGCTCGCCGTTCGGCACGAACAGGAGCGACAGCAGGAAGCGGCCCGGCGTATCGAGGCGCTGCGCCCTGGCCTGCAGGTCGAGCCCCTCGCTGGCTGCGCCGAGCCGCGCCCGGCCTTCGGCGGACAGCCGCGCGGGTTGACCGGCGACGGCCTCGCCGAGCGTCAACTCCGCCAGCTTGAAGCTCTTGATCTCGACCTTCACCGGCAGGTCGGGCAGCAGCTTGCCGTCGGGCTTCGCCTCCGGCGGCGGTGGCCCAGGGACGGGGCGGCGCAGAATGTCGAGACGCCCGATCTCCAGGCTCTCGACCTCGAGCCGTCCCGACAGCAGGGCGAGTCGGCGCCAGACGATGCGGGCTCGGTCGAGCTTCAGCCAGACGCCGTCGCGGTCGCTCAGCGCCACGTCCCGGATGGTGGCGTCCGAGGACAGGGCGCCGTCCACCGCCCCGATCGCCACCCGCGACGACGGTGTCGAGAGCGCCCGAGACAGGAGGCTACCCAGGACCGACCTGTCGCCCTCTTCGGCGCGCGTCCGCGTGACGGCCCAGGGCAGTAGCAGGGTCATGCAGATCAGGACGAGGGCGGCTCCCTGTCTGCCGCGGCGGGACGGATTCGCGGCGCGCCGCGCCGGGCCGGTCCGGTTTTCCATTCAGAACGCCTGCCCCAGGCTAAGATACAGAACGGCCGGGCGGACGTGCCCGCCTTTGTAGGGGTCGAGCGGAAAGGCGAGATCCGCACGGATCGGGCCGATGCCCGTGTAGTAGCGCAGGCCGATGCCGACCGATTTCCGGATCTTCGCGTCGAAATCCGGCGTCGCCGAGGCGAAGGCGGTGCCGGCATCGAAGAACGGCACCACGCCGATCGTGTCGGTGACCTTGATGCGGGCTTCCAGAGACGCTTCCAGCAGGCTGCGACCGCCGATCGGCAGGTTGTACGGACCGATCGGTCCGAGGGTCCGGTACGGGTATCCGCGCACGGAGCCGCCGCCCCCTGCGAAGAACCGGAAATTGTCCGGGATATCCCCCAGGGGCGCACCGGAGACCGAGCCGAAGCCGATCCGGCCCGCCAGGATGGTGCGGGCCTCGTCGTCGAGGGCGTAGTAGGTGGAGCCCTGCGCCTTGGCGACGACGATGCCGGGCGAGGAGATCGCCCCGGGATAGACCGCCAGCGATGCGATGGCCCGGACGCCCCGGGTCGGATCGAGGAGGCTGTCGGTAGAATCGTAGGTCATCGAGGCTGGAACTCCGATCAGCCGGTAATCGACCGTGCCGAGCGCGTCCTTCGAGCGGCCGAACTGGGCGTCCAGGCCGACCTGTGCCGAGAAGGTGTCGGAAAACCGGTGCCGGATCGCCCCGGAGGCGCCGCCGCCATCCACCAGGTAGCTCTGCTGCACCTCGCGGGTGACGAAGGCGTTGGCCAGCAGGTCGTTGCGCGTTCCCCACAGCGCCGGCTGGACGTAGGTCGCCGAGAGACGTCCGCCCAGACCGTTGGTGCCGATGCCGGCAGCCTTGCGCTGGTTGGCGAACGGGTCGTTGCCGAGGCCCAGATAATAGATGTCGGCATCGAGCCGGAAGGTCTCGCCGCCGCCGAACAGATTCCGGTTGGCGTAATAGGCGCGCACCCCCGGGCCGTCGACGGTCGAGTATCGCGCCGAGACGCCGACGAGGTTGCGCTCCCGCTCGCTGACCTCGACGAACAGGGGCAGGTTGCCGTCCGCGTCCAGTGCCGTACCTTCGCGGACGCGCACGCCGCCGACCCCCTCGATCCGGGCGACCGACCGCCGAATCGCCGCCACCGCCTGGGGCGAATACGGATCGCCCGGCTCGGCATAGATGAAGGAGCGGATCGTGGCCGGATCGATGCCGGGGGCGCCCCTCACCGCGACCGCGCCGAGTCTGGCCACGGGCCCGGGATCGACCGTGAAGGTCACGTCCATCACATGGGCGGAGTCGTCGACCACCGGATCGCGGGCGACGACCTTGGCGAAGGGGTGGCCCTGCGCGCGGAAGTGGTCGACGATCTGCGCCTCGCGGGCCAGCACCGTGGCGGAGCGGGCGGGCACATCCGCATCGACGCGGGTGATGCGCGGCGGCAGAATGATATCCGGGAAGGCATGTCCCGCTAGGTCGCGAGCCTCGATCCGGCGCACACGATAGAGCGGCCCGAGATCGACCGCGATCCGGACCGGGACCAGGCCGCGATTGCGCCAGGTCTCGGCGGCCCTGACCGCGGCCAGCGACGCGCCCGCCGCCGGCACGCCGTCGACCCAGACCGTCACCGTTCCTTGGTAGTAGCCGTAGCCCGAGAGAACGTCGGCGAGCTTGGCGCGGTCGGTCTCGGCCCGGCGCAGCAGGCCTTCGCCATCGGGTGGCGGCTCCTGGCGCAGACGGTAGAGGGTCGCGGTGTCCTGCAACGCCCGAAGCACGTCGGAATCGTCGGTACCGGTGATCCGCAGCGCGTATGGCAGGGCCGCGGGACTGGGCGCGGGCGGCTCCGGTTCGCTGCCGAACAGACCGAACAGGTCGAAGGCGCCCGCCGGGACGGGGGCCAAGGCGGCGAGTGAGATAGCGAGCAGGACAAGACGAGGCAGCCGCAATGCGCGCCAGAGCTCTGTTCTGTCCGGTTGCTTGTCGGGAGCGGAAACTCGCAAACCGCGGTCTTCAGCCCCGATCGAGGTCGGCGGTGCCGCCCGCGTCAGCCATCATCGTCGATCCCCCCTTACGCCGCAGAACGGCGTACCCCGTTCCATCTTAAAGCCAGGTGCCTCTGAGTCCAACACCGGCCGCAAGGCCCCGAACGGCGACTTCCGGGATCGATCGTCGCGGAGTGCCGCATGCTGACGTTTCGGGCTTGAGAGATCGTTGGCACGGCGCGCGCGAGCCCCCCCTCCCCTGCTGGCACTCCGCTCCGGAAGCGCTTCCCGCGCGATCGCACGCAAGCGCGATCGGCCGCATCCCAAAGAAAAACCCGCCGCGCATGTGAGCGTGGCGGGTTGTTTGGTATTGGGATTTGGTTGCGGGGACAGGATTTGAACCTGTGACCTTCAGGTTATGAGCCTGACGAGCTACCGGGCTGCTCCACCCCGCGCCAAGTGTGTGCGGCTGGTCCGGAGTGCGCCGGCTCGTGTGAGCGCGGGCGGTGTGTCCGGGGCCGGATCGGTGTTCGTGTCGAGGGAATGCCGGTCTGGACCGGTGTTGTTTGCGAT
>NZ_JBFUGA010000165.1:0-8684 GCF_056403155.1 Methylobacterium sp. P3_A11 | reverse complement strand
GCCCTGCACGTCGAGACTGGCCGCGGCGCTGCTGGCGCCCGCGGCGCTCCGCGCCTCGCGGATGACCCGCCGCCGGGCGCGGTTCGCCCGGTACCGGGCCTTCTGCGCCGGCCTGGCCTTCGGTCCCGGATTCACCAGGGACGGTCCCCCGTCCGGCGCCGTCGCCGCGCCCTGCGCGGCCGCCGGGCGCGCGCCCGCCGTGACCGTCGCGGCGCAGAATGCGAGCGCCGCCCATCGCCAATGCTTATCCATGTGTGACTCCCCCTTAACCGCGCGGCCTTGCCTGGCTCTGTCGCGTTCGTGTCCCGCAGGCGCTCCCCCCGGTCAGTCCGTGAAGGCCTCCACCGTGCGGCGCTCGCCGCGCATGAAGGCGTCGGCGGCGTGGATCAGCGGATTCAGGTCGACGTCGCTGGCGCCGGAGCGGACCAGGGCGGCGAAACGGTCGTAGAGGCCGCGGTACTCCGCTTCGGGCGGGAGCGGCTGGTCGCGGCCGCCGATCGTCAGGGCGGCGCCGCCCCGCGACAGGACCAGGGGGCCGTCGTCGGTCTCGATGCGGATGTCCCAGGTCTGCGGCCTGGTCTGGCGCCAGTCGAACCGGGCGCGGATCGGGGTGCCGGCGGCATCCGCGAAGTGCAGGTCTGCGGCGATCGGCGCCTGCCGGTTCTCCGGCACCGACAGGGTCGCGCCGGTCAGGAAGAAGGGCGGCAGGATGTGGGTGGCGATCGACAGGGCGTTGATCCCCGGATCGAACACGCCCATCCCGCCCGCGTCCCAGATCCAGTCCTGACCCGGATGCCAGTGGCGGACATCCTCCAGCCACGCGATCGCCACCGACCGGATCCGGCGGCCCGACAGCCAGCGGCGCGCGGGCTCCACCCCCGGCGCGGCGCGGGAGTGCCAGCTCGCGAACAGGCTCACGCCCCGGCTCCGCGCGGCCTCCCTGAGGAGCCCGACCTCGGCGAGCGTCGCCCCCGGGGGCTTCTCGAGGAAGACGTGGCGGCCCGCCGCGATCGCCGCCAGGGCCGCCGCGAACCGCGCCTGCGGCGGCTGGCACAGGGCGACGGCGTCGAGGTCGCCGTGCGCCGCCAGCATCGCCTCGAGGGTGGGGTAGCTCGGCACGCCGTCGAGGCCGCCGTGCCGGCTCGCCACCGCCACGAGGCTGTAATCCGGCGAGGCGGCGATGACCGGCAGATGCTGGTCGCGGGCGATCTTGCCGACGCCCACCAGCCCGATGCGGATCGGGTTCGCCCTGAACGAGTCCGCCATGGTCAGAGCACCCGCACGGTCGTGTCGGCGGCCGGGGCCAGGGCCAGCGGATTGCGCAGGGGCCGCGTGAACGGTGCGGCCGCGATCTCGAACACGTCGCCGGGCCGGGTCGCGACGCCGTCGCTGAACGACAGGGTCGCGGTCCCGAAGAAGTGGACGTGCACGTCGCCGGGGCGCCGGAACGGCGCGTACTTGAAGTGGTGCCGCTCCAGGTTGGCGATGCTGTGGGACATGTTGGCCTCTCCGGTGAGGAACGGCTTCTCCCAGAGCACGGTGCCGTCGCGCAGGATGCGGCTCACGCCGCGCACGTCCGGCGGCAGCGCGCCGAGCCACAGCTCCGGGCCGAGGGCCGCCGGGCGCAGCTTGGAATGGGCGAGCCACAGGTAGTTGCCGCGCTCGGTCACGTGGTCGGAGAACTCGTTGGCCAGGGCGAAGCCGAGGCGCACCGGCGTTCCGTCGGCATCGATCAGGTAGATCCCGGCGATCTCCGGCTCCTCGCCGCCGTCGCGGGCGAAGGTCGGCGAGACCAGCGGCTCGCCGCAGGCGACCAGGCAGGACCCGTCGCCTTTGTAGAACCACTCGGGCTGGACGCCGGCCTCGCCGGCCGCCGGCTTGCCGCCCTCGACACCCATCCGGAACATGCGCATCGAATCGGTCGGCGCCGGGTCGGCCGCCGCCGCGCGGTGCATCGCGTCGCGGCCCTCCGCCGAGCCGAGATGCGTCAGGCCGGTGCCGCTCAGCAGGAGATGGGCCGGATCCGGGTGGTCGACGGGCGGCAGGAGCCGGACGGCGTCGAGGTCGACGGGCGCGCCGAGCCCCGCCCGGTCCGCCGTCGCGGCCAGATCGTCCCCCGCCGCCAGGGCTCTGCGCGCAAGCGCGAGCACGCTGTCGACGCCGAGCACCTGCCGCGCCCGGCCGTCGGCGAGCAGCGCGACGCCCCGCTGCCCGTCGGCGCCGCGGAATTGTAGGAGTGATCGTCCCATCTGTGTCCTCCCGGGGACGACCGCTGCGGGGCGTCCTGAACGCGCGGCCGTCGAGGGTCGCGCGGCGGCCTGTCAGCGGCCGGGTTGCGGGTCGAGAACGCCGTCGATCCGGCGCGCGAGATGCCAGGGATTGTCCGGGCGCAGGGGCGGCGGCAGCAGCGCGTCGGGCAGGTCCTGGTAGCAGACCGGCCGGAGGAACCGCTCGATCGCCAGCGTTCCGACCGAACTGCTGCGGCCGTCCGAGGTCGCCGGGAACGGGCCGCCATGCACCATCGCGGGGGCGACCTCCACGCCGGTCGGCCAGCCGTTCGCCAGGACCCGTCCGGCCTTGCGGGCCAGCAGCGGCACGAGCCCGGCGGCGAGATGCTCGTCCGCCCGGTCGAGGTGCAGCGTCGCGGTGAGCTGGCCGCCGAGGGATTCGAGGAGCCGGGCGATCTCCGCCATGTCGGCGGCGGCGACCAGGAGCGCCGCGGGGCCGAACATCTCCTCGGCCAGCACCGGATCGGCGAGGATCCGGCCCGCCTCCGTGCGCAGCAGGCAGGCGGGGGCGCCCCCCGGGCCGGAAGCCGCCCCGCGCGCCGCGACCGTCACCCCCGGCCGGGCCGCCATCGCGGCGACGGCGCCCGCGAACCGGTCGCGGATGTCGGCGGTGAGCAGGGTGTGCGGCACGCTCTCCCGGATCGCCGCGCCGGCGGCCTCCGCGAAGGCGTCGAGGTCGGGGCCGGCAATCCCGATGAGCAGGCCCGGATTGGTGCAGAACTGCCCCGCCCCCAGCGTCAGCGACTGGACGAAGCCCGCTGCCAGGGACGCGTACCGCGCCCGCAGGGCGCCGGGCAGGAGCAGGACCGGGTTGACCGCGCTCATCTCGGCGTAGACCGGGATCGGCTCGAGCCGGCCGGCGGCCACCCGCATCAGTGCGAGCCCGCCCGCCCGCGATCCGGTGAAGCCCACGGCCTTGATGCGCGGATCGGCGACCAGCGCGGCTCCGAGCGCCGTCGAAGGCCCCGGCAGGTAGGAGAATGCGCCCGCCGGCAGGCCGCAGCCGGCCAAGGCCGCGCGCACGGCCCGCGCGACCATCTCCCCGGTCCCGGGATGGGCCGGGTGGCCCTTGACCACCACCGGGCAGCCCGCCGCCAGGGCCGATGCGGTGTCGCCCCCCGCCACCGAGAAGGCCAGGGGAAAGTTGCTGGCGCCGAACACCGCCACCGGGCCGACGGCGACGTGGCGCCGCCGCAGGTCCGACCGAGGCAGCGGTTGCCGCTTGTGCTGCGCCGGATCGATCGTCGCCCGGATCCACGCGCCGGACCGGACGAGGTCCGCGAACAGGCGCAGCTGCCCGACCGTGCGGGCACGCTCGCCCTCCAGCCGGGGGCGGGGCAGGCCCGTCTCGGCCATCGCCCGATCGATGAGGGGCGCGCCGAGGTCGGCAAGGCCCTCGGCCACAGCTTCGAGAAAGCCTGCGCGTGTTTCTGGAGCCGATTCCGAGACGTGCGGGAACGCCGCCTCGGCCAGGGCGCATGCGGCTTCGACCTCCGCCGGACCTGCGGCCGAGATCGCCGGCTCCAGGGCCGCCCCGGTGGCGGGATCGACGGCCCGGAAGACCTCGGCGGTGATCACGTCGGCGGCGCCGACCAGGGCGCTGCCGCGGATCGTGACGGATCCTGGCGACTCATTACTCATACAATTAAGCTAGGGCAGTTCGTCTCCTGCGGCAAGCGCAGCCGTGATCCCCGCTCCCGGGTGTTCCTCTTTGCGCTCCTACAACTTCAGGATACGATCACGCCGATCCCGCCCCGATCCGGTGGCCCGGACCGGAGGTTGACGAGGTGAGGCAGGATCGCGGTCTGGAGAACGTCACGCTGCCCCTCGCCTCGGGGTCGCGCCGCATCCACGGCTCGGTCGCCCGCGATCTGGGGGCCGCAATCCTCGGTGGCCGCTACGCGCCCGGGGACGTGCTGCCCGGCGAGATCGAATTCTCTGAGAAATTGAATGTCTCGCGCACCGCCTATCGCGAGGCGATCCGCATCCTGAGCGCCAAGGGGCTCGTCGAGAGCCGTCCGCGCACCGGCACCCGCGTGAGCCAGCGCAGCCGCTGGAACCTGCTCGACCCCGACATCCTGGCGTGGGCCTTCGAGTCGGAGCCGAGCGAGGCGTTCATCCGCGACCTGTTCGAGTTGCGGATGATCGTCGAGCCGGCGGCGGCGGCCCTCGCGGCCGAGCGGCGCTCGGGCCTGGACATCGCCCGGATGGGCCACGCCCTGGAGGAGATGGGCCGCCACGGCCTCGCCACCGAGGCGGGGCGGGCCGCCGACCAGGCCTTCCACAACACGATCCTGGAATCGGCCCGCAACGGGGCGCTGATGGCCCTGTCGAGCTCCATCGCCGCCGCGGTCACCTGGACGACGATCTTCAAGCATCGCCGCCAGGTCCTGCCCCGGGACCCGATGCCGGATCACCGCGCCCTCTACGAGGCGATCGTGGCGGGAGACCCGGCCGCCGCCCGCGCGACGATGACCGAGCTGGTCCGCCTCGCCCTCGCCGACACCGAGCTGGCGATGCGCCCCTGAGGGCGCCGCCGGCCCGGGCGCCGGCCTCAGTGGTTGTCGCGCGGCACGCCCCGCGTCTGCGCGATGCGCTGGAACGCTTCCGCCCCCTCCAGGATGGCGCCGGTATGCATCTGCCCCACGGCGGCGCGCTGCATCGCCTGCCAGGGAGTCTGCGAGGCCGGATAGGCGTAGTCGCCCGCGGCCTCCAGATCGCTGCGGCGGCGGGCGATCTCGTCCGCACCGACCAGCATGTCGGCGGTGCCGCGGCGCAGGTCGATCCGCACCCGGTCGCCGGTGCGCAGGAGGGCGAGGCCGCCGCCGGCCTCCGCCTCGGGCGAGGCGTTGAGGATCGACGGCGAGCCCGAGGTCCCGGACTGGCGCCCGTCGCCCAGGCAGGGCAGCGCGTGCACGCCGGCCCGGATCAGCTGCGCGGGCGGGCGCATGTTCACCACCTCGGCGGCCCCGGGATAGCCGATCGGCCCGGCCCCGCGCATGATCAGGATGGTCTCCGCGGTGATGCCGAGGCCCGGGTCGTCGATCCGGGCGTGGTAATCCTCCGGCCCGTCGAAGACCACGACGGGACCCTCGAAGGCGTCGGGATCCTCCGGGTTCGACAGGTAGCGGGCGCGGAACGCGTCGTCGATGACGCTGGTCTTCATCACCGCGGCGTCGAACAGGTTGCCGCGCAGGACCAGGAATCCGGCGGCCTCCTTGAGCGGCCGGTCGATCGGCCGGATCACGTCCTCGTCCTCGATCACGGCGCCGCGGCAATTGTCCCCGAGGGTGCGCCCGTTCACCGTGAGCGCGCCCTCGCGGATCAGGTTGCGGCGCATGAGTTGCGCCACCACCGCCGGGAGGCTGCCGGCGCGGTAGTAATCCTCGCCGAGATAGGTGCCCGCCGGCTGCAGGTTGACGAGGAGCGGCACGTCGAGCCCGTGGGTCTGCCAGTCCGTGATGTCGAGATCGACCCCCATGTGCCGGGCGATCGCCGCCAGGTGGATCGGTGCGTTGGTCGAGCCGCCGATCGCGGAGTTGACCGCGATGGCGTTGAGGAAGGCGTCGCGGGTCAGGATGTCGGAGGGCTTCAGATCCTGCGCGACCATCGCGACGATGCGCTTGCCGGTCTGGTAGGCCACCTCCTGCCGGTCGCGGTAGGGCGCCGGGATTGCCGCCGAGCCGGGCAGCATCATGCCGAGCGCCTCGGCGAGGGTGTTCATCGTGGTGGCGGTGCCCATCGTGTTGCAGAAGCCCGTGGAGGGCGCCGACGAGGTCACCAGCTTGATGAAGCCGTCATGGTCGATCTCACCGGCCGCCAGCATCGCGCGGGCCTTCCAGACGATCGTGCCGGAACCCGTGCGCTGGCCCTTGAACCAGCCGTTGAGCATCGGCCCCACCGACAGGGCGATGGCCGGGATGTTCACGGTGGCGGCCGCCATCAGGCAGGCCGGGGTGGTCTTGTCGCAGCCCGTGGTCAGCACCACCCCGTCGAGGGGGTAGCCGTAGAGCAGCTCCACGAGGCCGAGATAGGCGAGGTTGCGGTCGAGGCCCGCGGTCGGCCGCTTGCCGGTCTCCTGGATCGGGTGGACGGGGAATTCCAGGACGATCCCGCCCGCCTCGCGGATGCCCTCGCGGATCTGCTCCGCGAGGACGAGGTGGTGGCGATTGCACGGGGACAGGTCCGAGCCGGTCTGGGCGATGCCGATGATCGGCCTGCCCGAGCGCAGCTCCTCCAGGCTGAGACCGAAGTTCAGGTAGCGCTCCAGGTAGAGCGCCGTCATGTCGATATTGTCGGAGTTGTCGAACCACGCGCGGGAGCGCAGGGGCCGTGCAATCGGTCGGTCGGTCATTTCTGGGTCCGGTGGGCGGGGCTGGTCGAGAACCGGTAGGCGATCACGTTCCGGTAGGTCTTGCCGGGGTCGATCCGGGCCGAGCCGAAGGCCGGCTGGTTCGGCGTGTCGGGGAAGAGCTCCGGCTCCAGCGCCAGGGCGTCCGACTGCCGGTAGGCGAGGCCGGATTTACCCACGACGGTCGCGTTGAGGAAGTTGCCGGCGTAGAACTGGAGGCCCGGCTGGTTGCTCGCCACGTCGAGGACGCGGCCCGAAACCGGATCCTCGACCCGCGCCACGGGGTGCGGCTCGGCCGTGGGCGCGTCGGTCACGACCCAGTTGTGGTCGTAGCCGCGCCCGCGCACGATCTGCGCGTCCCGCCCGTCGCGGATGCGCGCGCCGATCACCGTGGGCTTGCGGAAGTCGAAGGGCGTGCCGGCCACCGGCAGGTGCGCCCCGGTCGGGATCAGGGTGGCGTCGACCGGCGTGAAGCGCTCCGCCGGTATGGTCAGGGTCTGGTCCAGGATCGAGCGGCCCGAGCCCTCGCCCGCGAGGTTGAAGAAGCTGTGGTTGGTCAGGTTGACGATCGTCGGCTTGTCGGTGGTCGCCTCGTAGGTGACCGTGAGCGTGTTCGTGTCGTCCAGCGTGTAGGTGGCGGTCGCCGTCAGGGTGCCGGGATAGCCCTCCTCGCCGTCCGGGCTGACGTAGCGGAGGGTGACCGACGGGGCTGCGCCGCCCTGGACCGCGGTGATCGTCCAGAGCCGCTTGTCGAAGCCGGCCGTGCCGCCGTGCAGGGCGTTCGGGCCGTCGTTGGTGGCCAGCGTGTAGGTCTGTCCGTCGAGGGTGAAGCGCCCGGCGCGGATGCGGTTGGCGTAGCGCCCGACGCTCACGCCGAAATAGGAGCCCTTGGCCAGGTAGGAGGCCAGATCATCGTAGCCGAGCACCACGTCCGCGGCCTTGCCGGACCGGTCCGGCACGTCGAGCCTCCGCAGGAGCGCCCCCCACGACAGGATCCTGGCCGTGAGGCCCTTGCCGTTCGTCAGCGTCACCTCCTCGACCGTCCGGCCGTCCGGCAGCGTGCCGAACACCGTCCGGGTCGGCTCGGCCGCCCGGGCGGGAGCCGGGCTCAGGCCCGGGACCGCCGCGCAGGCGCACAGCGCCAGGGTTCCCACTCCACGCATCGCGTCCTCCCCCTCGTGATTCCGCCCGCCGCACCGGTCCTGCGCCGGCCCGCGACGGGCGCGCGGTTGACGACCGCGAATCCGGTATATACTCAGACAAATCAAAGGGACAACACGGGACCCCGGCAAGGCGGCTCGAAAAGCGGAGGACAACGCCGGATGGCAGGACCGATCGCGACCGTCGGGACGGCGGCGCCCCGGCCGGGGCCGGAGGCCGCGCGCGGCCGGGGCGGCTACCGCCCGGCCCTGTCGCTGCTGGCGAGCCTGTTCTTCATGTGGGGCTTCATCACGGTCATCAACAACACGCTGCTGCCGCACCTGCGCAGCGTGTTCGACCTCGACTACACCCAGACCACGCTGATCGAGTCGGTCTGGTTCATCGCCTATTTCGTGGCCTCGATCCCGGCGGCGAAGCTGATCGCGCGGGTCGGCTACCAGCGCGCCCTGGTGACGGGGCTCTGCATCATGGCGCTGGGCACCCTCGGGATGATCCTGGCCTCCCACCGGGTCTCGTACGCGGTCACGCTCGCGGCCCTGTTCGTGATCGCCAGCGGCATCACCCTGCTGCAGGTCGCCGCGAACCCCTACGTGGCGGTGGTCGGCCCGGCGGAGAGCGCCCCGGCGCGGCTCAACCTCGTGCAGGCGTTCAACGCCCTCGGGACTACCCTGGCGCCGCTGTTCGGCGGCACCCTGATCCTCGGCCGCTCCGCCTCGGGCAACGCCGCCGCCGGCACCGTCCTGACCCCGGCCGAGCGCTTGGCCGACGCGCAGTCGGTTCAGCTGCCCTACCTGATCGTGGCGGTGGTGCTCGTCGTCCTCGCCGTGGTCATCGCCCGCTTCCCGCTGCCCGCCATGACCGGCGCCGGCGGCGCGACCGCCCGG
>NZ_JBFUGA010000164.1:0-8951 GCF_056403155.1 Methylobacterium sp. P3_A11 | reverse complement strand
GGTAACTGGCATGTTCTCAAGCATCTTATTGTAATCACCGTGACAAATCGAATAATATGTAATTTAATCATGCCTAATATGCATCAAATACATTAGTTAAACATCATAAATACGTAAATAAACGGAGTTTACAATGAAAACAAAAAACAGACTAGCCAACTTTAGGCTCAGTGAAAAGGACCATGATTATTTGTATACTATCGCGGAAACATTCGGTATCAGTAAGACCGATGCCATAAGACTGTTWCTTCGTCGATTTATTAGGACGGAKCCAAAGGATGTCATTTAAGTTCTGTTATCAGAAGAAGATTCGTCAACGCACCGAACGTATCTTCTCCGACGTATATGATTTCTGCATGGCTTCCCGGTTCTGTAATCTGACGATGGGTCAACACCATCGGTTGTTTTCATATTTTGAAGATCGATACATTAACATTACAAGTTTTTTTGATGGTTTTACATTCAAGAATGAAGACTGTTACTGGCAGATCCTAAGCGATGTTTCCTTCGCTAGAGACATCATCAAACGCGATAATCTGCACGTTGGCTTGGTCCCATATATTGAAAAGTTGCTTGATGATCTAGTTGAAATGAAGAACGGCGATAGCGATGTCGTCCCATCATGACCGGACAACGGCGCTAGAATATCCTGTTCGCGGCTGCCGTCACATCACCCGCCTTCGTCACGCCCTTACTGTAACGGGCTTCCCTGACCATCTGGCGGTGATTGAGGGATGTTCGCCCTACCGTCGGTGCAATACGGCCTACTGTAAGAGTTGTCGGAATCGTCACGTCAGGTCGCATACGGATCGAATGCTCTCACTATGGCGCGGTTCGTATAACAGTTGTGAGAATCGGGCGCGGAAGGACATCAGATTCGTCACTGTCCTCCATGCACTTACCCAACCTGATATTACCGAGATTGGTAATACGATAGATAGAGCTAAGATCGCCTTCAATGGTCTCAAGCGATCATTCCCCGGACTACGCATCCACGGTCGTATTGAGCTTGAGATTGTGGATACCAGTAAGGTGGTTAGTTCTGATATGTGCGTTCGGAAAAGAAAAGCATTACAATACTTGAATGATGGTCGGTCTGTGTTCGCCAGTCAGGATGTTGTGTTAGTTCATTCACACGTATTGTTCTTCTTGGGTGGCAATGATCCAGAAGCTGTTAGAGCCAAACTAGCAGCGAAGTATGATGCGCCATACGGAATCAATATGAAGTCCTTGTATACAGATAAGAATGTTGATGACAATCTTAGTAGGTTATGTGGTTATATGCTCAAGGACAAGTGGTTCTATAACAATGGTATGGATTCAAGTGGAGGCAAACAGGGCGTATATCTGAGGGATAAGTCTTTGTCATTCATTGTCAGAAGTTATATGAACGGTCGTATTGGAATAGATAGGTCATTGATATGGTCTAAGGGAAAGTAACGTCTCTAACACTATAGACATGACCGCGCGTTTGACGATCCGGAGACATGATACTTAATTCAGCGATTTCAGTGACTTAAGTGGATGTCGAAATTACTGAGACATTTGTCTCGTGATTTTTTAGAATAGGCATGTTTGATTGGAAACTCCCATCATCTGTGCCTTTCTCGCCAAACAAGCCGCCTATCAAAGCCTCGACAAAGGGGTTTGACATACAACTGTTATACGATCTTTGCTTTGCACGATGGCGTGATGTAACAGTTATCAGAAACAAGTGCTGTATGGATGCAGATTTTGGTGCGATTATCGTCGTCGTCTTGAATTCTGAACAAAACGGCTTAGGTGCACTCCGTATTTCCAGATAGCTTATTGGGTCGTCATTGCGCATAGGTAACTGACACTATTTATTGCTATAACTATTGATTAGAAATATTTCCTGGCGTTGATTGATATTCTCTTGACACGTGCAGTGCGGCGCGCCAGATGGTTACACATCTGTGGAATGGATGTCAGAGATATGGCCGGACATGCTATAATTAATCTGGAAGCTAAACCGGTTCGACTTCTCACCCGAGAGCAAGCGGCCAATTATTGTCATCTGCCTGTCAGTCGGTTCCTTCCGATCTGTCCATGCACTCCTGTCGAAATGAATAATCGCATTCGATTATGGGACATTCATGATCTAGATGAATGGATCGACTCATTGAAATCTGGTCATCTCACCGACAGCGATATCATCGAGAGACTCCCGTGACTATTATCCGCGTTAAAGGATTTCAGATATTCAGAGATCGACACGGTAAGATGCGCTGCTACCATCGAAAGACTAGAGAGGCGATTGATCTTCGTGCCTGTCCCTTGGGCTCCGTCGAGTTTTTTGCAAAGTGCGGCCGGATCTCAGACAGTCAGACAACTCTTACGATCAAGCCCGGATCTTTGGGCCACCTAATCGAACTTTATCGGAAGCACGATTTTTTTCTTGATCTCGCGGATCAAACTAAGTCGGACTACCAAAAGGTCTTTAATTACCTAAAGAACATAGAAGATGTTGCTTTGACGAAATTTGACCGCCCGCTTGTGGTCCGTATACGAGATCGCGCTGCGGTCAAAAAGGGACGTAGATTTGGGAACTATGTCAAAGCTGTCCTATCCCTTCTGTTTAATTGGGGATCTGAGCGAGGATATATTCGTGAAAATGTTGCAGCCGGGATCAAGGACATTAGAAGGAAGAAGGGCGCAACTCGGGCTAATAGACCTTGGAGCGATGCCGAACGCGAGATCGTCTTAGAGGCGGCACCAGGGCATATGCGGTCGGCGCTCGCGCTCATGATGTTCACTGGTCTCGGGCCAAAAGATGCGTTGACGCTGCCGAGGACTTTCGTTCGAGACGGCGAGATCGCAACATGGCGATCCAAAACGAATCAACCGGTCTTCTGGCCTATGCCTAAGCCACTAGCAGACATCCTGGCGGATGCCCCTGAGCATTCGGCGATGACACTCTGCGCCACGTCTTTCGGCAGACCGTGGACGCTTTCAGGCTTCCGCGCATCGTGGCGTCCGATTCGCGTCAAGCTTGAAAAGGTGGCTCGGGTGCAGCCCGGCCTGACGCTCTATGGGTTGCGCCATACCGTAGCTGTGATTCTCCGCGAGATCGGGTTCGACGAACGCACAATCGCGGACGCGCTCGGGCAGCGAACTATCGAAATGGCTCGCCACTACGCCGAGGGAGCAGACCTGCGAATGAAGATGGCTCCGGTCGTTGCCGCTTTCGATAGCGAACTGAACAAACGAAGCACGCGGTCTGTCAAACCCGGCGTCTGATTCTGTCAAACTCACTCAGCCGGACTCTGAGCCGAGCGAAAAAGATCAATTGGTGGAGGAACTTAAATGGTAGCGAGGGAGGGATTTGAACCCCCGACACAAGGATTATGATCTGAACGCGAGCACGGCTAAGTCATTGATAGGGCAGAGGACATCAGGGCGCTGCGCTAGCACTGCGCTACCTCGCAGCTGTGGGGCTCTCATCACCCCGAGCTCTGAGACGGCTGGCATTGCTAAGCTTGAGGCGGTCTATGCTCACGGCAAAACAAGAGAGACGAGCCGCCCAGAAGCAGACATGTAAGCTGCTGAAGAAGCAGGGCGTGGCACCCGAGGTGTGGGTTGCGGCCAAGTGCCCGTCTTGAGGCGCTATCCGCTCCTACCAGTTCTCAAGCCCGTGAGACCGTCCGAACGCGGCTGTGCGTTCCGCCCGAAATACATTGGACTGCAGGCCGGCGATCCATTGGCGCCCGCTCACCGTCACCTCCAAGTACTTTAGCGCGCTCTCCAGATGCGAAGATACGCTTTGCCAAAAGAACTCCGGGTATCGTTCGACCAGATCGCCAGGCGATGTGTAGCCCAGGGTGGCGTTGGTCCCGGCCTCCTCAAACTCGTGGAAGAGCGCATTGACTTTACGGAGGTAGAGTAGGTCACCCATCTGCCCGATCAGATCCGCCGCCCGGACCAGGCAGGCCTCATCGTCCGAATGGCTGTCTAGGGCGCTGGGCTTGGCCGGAAAGCGAGTTTGCTCGATGGCGCGCATGACGCGGTTCGCGTCCAGGATTTCCGATTGGCCAAATCGCGCGGCGACAAACAATTTGGATCGGTCGACGTGGTAGGCGGTCAGCGCCGCGTCTGAGGCGCCACGCGGCAGCACGATGCGGTGGCCCGCATCGTCGATGATATATCCCTTCACAGGGCAATCGCCTCTCAGAACGCCTCGGACGTATCCGATGTCATGAAAGAGGCAGGCGGCCAGCAGGTGTGCCCAGTCCTCGGGCGAAGTGAACTCAAGTAGAGTTTTGCCGCGCAAAATGTCGAGGCCGACCTGCGTCACAAGCAGGGTGTGTTCTAAATCGTGGTAAAGCGCGTCAGAGTTCCCCAAGCATTCAAGGGCAAGGCGCGCAGCGGCGCCGACCCTCTCGGCCAAAGGCGCTTGGCTGGTACCGAACGTGCTCTGGAGCTCGGCGGCGAGGTATTCGCCTAGTGCCCGTGACGCAAGCTGAGCGGTCGTGATCATGCCGGGCACTCCCGCCGCCGAACGGAACCGTCCCTTCTACGGCCGCCTTTCCAGACTTTGTCGTACGCCTGCAGCCGGCCGAGGCGCATTATCTTAGACAGTACGCGCTGCGGCTGACGCACATTCAACCGTGGCAAGTGGGGCGGCCTCGATTTGCCTGGACCTGTCCCCCTCAAGAAGTCTGGCCAGGTGATGTTGCCGGCCTGGATGACCACGGTGCTTCTCGTGTCTCCTCAGCACCGTCGCAGATGACTAGCCGACCACCAATCCTCATCCAACGACGGGACGATCGCAATCGCAACTTCAGCGACCAAGCAGTCAGCCACTATCGGTTTCTTTCTGCTCCGATGGCGCGCTAGCGGCGAAACCGACCGCCTCCGTAAAAGGCACGGCCGCCGTGGAAACCGCCGACTCGACGGCCGTAAGCGGCGCGTCCGCCGTAGACCCGGCCCCCGCGGTAGCCGTAAACGCGCCCGCCCCGATAGCCATAAACGCCGCGACGGTAGCCATAGACGGCCCCGCCCCGGTAGCCGTAGACACCCCGCCCACCGTAGTAGCCCCCATAGCCGTTCCGCCGGCAGCCACCATACGGTCCGCGGTGAAAGCCAAGGCCGCAGCCCCCGGCCGCCTCGGCCACGCTGACGCCAAACTGCCCCTTCTCCGGTGAGCCCAAGCTAAGCCAACTCCCAAGGAACAGAGCGACAAACACCACGAGCCTTATGCGTCGCATCTCGTACACTCCACTGTGATCCAAAGCGCGCCAACAGGTGTCATCGCCGCAACAAACGACATCGTGGTCCAGTGTGGATCCTATATGCCCGCACCGCTTGATCGCTCGGGACATCGCAAAACGCTTGTCGTCGAAATATCGGCCCGAGCTCGGCAGTTCACGACGAGCTTGAACCGGACGACAATCGCTGAACTGGCGAGCCCGCATTCATCGCAAGAAGCCGCCAGGTAAACCGATGGCGAGGAACGTCGCCCGCGCCAACGGTCGGAAGTCGAAGGTCCGCGCCGCTGTCGAGCACGTCTTCGCCCGGCAGAAGGGGCCGATGGCGCTCGTCGTGCGCACCATCGTCATGGCCCGCGCCGCAGTGAAGATCGGGCTAGCCAACCTCGTCTACAACATGAACCGGGCGGTCTGGCTCAACGACTCCCGAACGAGGACGGTCTGAGGACCAGGAGGGAGGCGATCCGGCCCGGATCGGGCTGGCGTGTAGGTCGCGTGAGATCCACAAAGCGCCCAAACTCCCAGCCCACCCTTCCAGAAGCTGCCGTCAGACTGGTTTTTGGAGGCGTCCAGCTGGTTGGAAGCTCCCGCGCCGCAATGGTCGTACTCCCAGCTGTCAGATCAACGCAGATCTCTCACCTTATTTGCGAGTTTTAATAAAGCCCAAGCCACTACCAGAGTGACAATGATCGAAAGTAAGATGCGATTAAATGGTAGCATCTCATCAAACGCAATGTAATTGTAAGCGATTGATCCAGCAAATCCGCTTATAGAACCGACCCAAAGCATCAAAATCCTTCGAGAAATTGGCATTGTATCGGTTCCAACCCGTTTGGGTTGCGCTGAAATAAATCGAGTTCTGAAGATATAGTTTGTGATTGCGACTACAACAAATCTCAAAGGAAGCAAGGCCCCTGTCCCATTCGATCAAGCGAGGTTGGGTGGAGCAGCATTAACGTACATCGATAGATGAGGCCTGTCATCAGCTTTCGCCTGAGCTGGCTAGGCTAGAAGAAAGTTATCTTGATGTCGAAGGCAGATGAAACGCGCACCCCGTTCAGTGCGAAGGCGAATACCCGCTCTTCGAAGAGCCTCAGCCCCCGTTCGGTCGATCGCGGCGCGAATAAGCCCACGCAGCGCATCGATCAGTTTTTGCTCATGCACTCGGGTCGATTTGATCGATGGCGAGATATCGCGGTCATTGCCGAAGCCTGGCAGGCTGGCACCAAGCRGCGGGAGGATCTTGAAACCGCTATCCAGGCAATCGACCCGGTTGAGGGGTACCACGCCTATCCGGGACCGAAGCTCTTGGCGGCGCTCCGCGACCGTGTCGCGGAGAACGACGCGAGCGGGACCGCCCGCATGGCGCTCCGGATCTCCAATGCATTGCTCACACGGGCTTACCGAGACCGGGGTACGGAATGGGATCCGCGTGCCGAGCTGGAGCCGGACGAGGTCGGCGACGTAATGCCCCCTGGTCTGGGCGAGGCAGACGTGCGCCGCCCCTATTTTGAAGTGCTGTTCGTGTCCGCGCAACCAGCTTCTCGGTGGCCGGCGCTCGCCCAAGAGGTGAAGCGGCTTCGCCGCCCTGAAGATGCGTTCGTTTACGAGCCGATTTTCGTCGGTTCATTCGAAGATGCATTCTGCGCGGCGGCGATCAACCCGTCCATCATTTCAGCGGTCGTGCCGGAGGGCTTCACATTCCGGTCGCGTTTTGACGCGCCTGTGCTGCGGGACGTTCTGCAAACACTGGGCGTGAACGACGATCGCAGCACTTCCGCCTTGCGTCTTGCCGGCGCTTTGAAGCGCATCCGGCCGGAGCTCGACATCTTCATCCTCTCGGAGCGCCGGGTTGAGGAACTCGCGGGCGATCCGGCCGCGGATTGCGTGCGCCGAATCTTCTATGCGGTCGAAGAGCCTCTGGAAATCCACCTCTCGATCCTCGAGGGCGTTCAGGACCGATACGAGACACCCTTCTTCGATAATCTTAAGCGGTACGCGCGGCGGCCTGTCGGAACTTTCCATGCGCTCCCGATCGCGCGCGGCAAGTCGGTTTTCAAATCCGATTGGATCCGCGACCTCGGCGCATTCTACGGCATCAACCTGTTCCTAGCCGAGAGTAGTGCGACGACGGGCGGTCTGGACAGCCTTCTCGAACCGACCGGTACCATCAAGCGGGCGCAGGACATGGCAGCGCGCGCCTTCGGCGCCGACCACGTCTTCTTCGTGACCAACGGGACCTCGACCTCGAACAAGATGGCGGTTCAAGCTCTGCTCGGGCCTGACGACATCGCCATCGTTGACCGGAACTGTCACAAGTCGCACCACTACGGCATGGTGCTCTCCGGCGTGCAGCCGATCTACGTCGAGGCGTTCCCGATGACGGAATACTCGATGTATGGAGCCGTCCCGCTGGCGGAAATCAAGCGGGCGCTGCTCGCGTCCCGCGCTGATGGTCGCCTGGAGCGGGTCAAGCTGCTCGATCTGACCAACTGCACCTTCGATGGTCACATGTACAACGTACGCCGGGTGATGGAGGAATGCCTCGCGATCAAGCCGGATCTGATCTTCCTCTGGGACGAGGCCTGGTCTGGATTCGCGCGGTTTTCGCCTTTCCTTCGTCCTCGCACCGCGATGGGAGCGGCAGCCGATATCGAAGCTTGGTTGACGGATCCTGCCTCGCTCGACGCCTATGAGGACCAGCAGCGTGAGCTTGGAAGCCAGCCTTCGGATGAGGTGCTACTGAAGACGCGGTTGGTGCCCGACCCACGTCAGGTACGGCTTCGGGTCTACCAGACGAACTCAACCCACAAATCGATGTCCGCGATACGGCAGGGCTCCATGCTCTTGGTCAAGGATGTCGACTTCCACACCGTGCAGGCGCAGTTCCGCGAGGCGGTATTCACGCATGCCTCGACCAGCCCTAACCAGCAGCTCATCGCGAGCCTCGACGTGGCCCGCCGTCAAATGGAGCTCGAGGGCTACGGGCTGGTCATGAACGCGATCGAGATCGCGCTCAGAATCCGAAAGGCAGTCAACACGCATCCGCTGGTGTCGCGCTATTTCAACGTCCTTGGAGCCGAGGGCATGATCCCGGCGGAGTACCGCCAGTCCGGTTTCAAGGACTACCTTGATCCGAGTGCGACTTGGGCCGACGTCGTTCGCGCCATGAGTGAGGATGAGTTCTATCTTGATCCGACGCGCATGACGCTCGTCTGTGGCACGGCGGGCTTCGACGGCACGCAATTCAAGGGCCTGCTGGCGAGCAAATACGACATTCAGCTCAACAAGACGTCGCGAAACAGTGTACTGCTGCAGTCGAACATCAACAATACTCGTAGCGATGTCGCCCACCTGATTCGTGTTTTGGTGGAGATCGCTCGCAATATCGAGGACGGGCTTGCCGCCGGCGGGGAAGCGGAACGCGCCACTTTTGAGACTCGCGTTAAGTCGTTGATGACCGACGTGCCGGATCTGCCGAATTTCAGTCACTTTCACCAGATTTTCCGCGAAGACTCAGGCGAAAACACACCCGAAGGCGATATCCGCGCGGCATTTTTCAGCGCCTACGATCCTTCGTTTTGTGAATACGTGCCCCTGTTCGGTCCGGAATGCGATCGGCGGCTACGGGAGGGGCCGGAGATGATCTCGGCCAACTTCGTCATTCCCTATCCTCCCGGGTTCCCGATCATGGTGCCGGGCCAAGTACTGACGCAAGAGACC
>NZ_JBFUGA010000163.1:0-9001 GCF_056403155.1 Methylobacterium sp. P3_A11 | reverse complement strand
CCAGGGGGCGCCGGCAGACGATGTGCGACACGCGCCCCAGCCGCGGACCCGGATCCGGCACGCCCTTGCGCAGGGCGATGTCCGGCCGCGCCGCCGACTGCGCGAGCGTCAGCGCGCGGGCGGCCGGGAGGGCGACGCTGCGGTACATCGCGCGGATATAGTAGGAGAATTCATCGTAGGCGACGAGGTCGTGCGCCCGCCCGGTTGCGGGATCCCGGACCGTCAGCGTGCCCGCCTGCGGTCCGTAGGTCGTGAGGATACCGATCACGTCGCGCGGACGCCCGAGGGGGATCTCGACGCGCGTGGTCTCGGGGATCTCCAGGAAACGCAGCGGGATGCCGTTGCGCCGCAGTTCGAACCCGCAGGTCAGCCCGGGGAGGGTGCACAGGGGCAGGGATTCGAATCGGCCCGGCAGCCCCCGGAACCGGGGGATGTAGGCCCGGCCCGGCGGCGGCGCGCGCAGGAAGCTGTAGACCAGGGTGCCGTAGACCTCCGCGCCGGCCGGCGTGACGTGGGTGCCGTCCTTCAGGAGATAGGTGACGTCGCCGGCCCCTGCCCCGGCCACCGGGGCGGCGATGTCGAGATACGGGATCCCGTAGAGGGCGCGATACTCCGCCAGCAGGCCGGCGACGGGCTCGGCGGCGTAGTCGACGCCGCCCTGATGAAGGTTGAGAAAGGCGACGGGCAGGTCGCGCCGGGCGGTCGCCGCGAGGATGTCGTCGAGATAGCCCCGCATGGTCGCGCCGTCGAAGTAGCGGACGTTGCCGGTGAACAGCTCCAGCAGGACGTGATCGCAGGGGATCGCGTCCAGGATCTCGTCGATCAGGGCCGCGACGGAGGGCAGCGAATGGCCGCCCCAACCGCTCCGGAGGAGGGTGACCGGGCGTCCCTCGGCTTCGGCCAGGGCGTTGGCCCGCTCGACATAGCCCGGCAGCTCGGTGACGCTGTAGCCGAGGCAGAGGACACGGACCATCGGGGATCGGACTCAAGGGCCGGCCGCATACGGCCACCCCGGCGCGGGTATCAGCCGATCGCCGCCGCGTCGAGGCGCCCCGCCGTCAGTCGATCACGATCGGGTAGCAGCGGGCGCCCACCGAGGCGGCGAGCACCTGCACGGCGCCGACCGTCGAGACGTCGCCCGCCACGTGGACCACGTCGGTGGCGCGCAGGCTGGGCAGGTGGGCGCTGAGGGGGCCGGAACGCACGTCCGGCGGCCGCTGGCGGCCGCGGTCGGCGCAGAGCACGATTCGGGCGACGCCGGTCCGGCGCAGCCAGTCCAGGCTCTCGCGCATGTAGAGGTCCAGGGCGTCGCGGGCGCCGATCGCCAGAGCCATCTCGCGGGCGGGCTCCACGTAGCGGGCCGCCCGGGCGATCGCCCAGATCGCCCCGAAGCCCGCGCCGGCCGCCACCAGCACGAGGCGGCCGCCCCCGGGCCGGTACTGTCCCCGGCCGACGGGTCCCTTGAGGCGCACCGGCTGGTCGAGGCGGAGCGTGTCGAGCGGGTCACCCTCGGGGTCGCGGGCGAGGTGGAACACGGCCTCGTTGATCTCGCTCGTGCCGTCGACCCGCAGGGTCGGGGACAGCGTCATCGCGGGCAGTCCCGCGAAGGTCACGAGGGCTTGGTGCCCGGGCTCGCAGGTCGGCCGCCGCGTCAGGGTCGCGACGACCTCGACGATTCCGGGGCTGAGCCGGCGGATCTCCGTGACCGTGCCCTTGCGGACGGCGACCGCCGGCGGCGGCGCCTCCTCCGCGCCCTGGATCGGGGGTCCCGGGAGGGCCGGACGCAGGGCCTCGGCCCGGGCCCGCCGGGCCGGGTGACGCCGACCGGACGGCGCCGTGCTGCCCTGGGCGAGCCCCTGGCCGGCGAGCAGGGTGCCGGATTGTGCCTGGAGCGGGGCGATCATGCCCTCGGCCAGCGCCGCCTCCAGCGGCGTGTCGCCGGTGGAGACGCGCACCGACCGGCCGTTCACGACGAGCGAGCAGCGCGCCCCCATGGTCTGCCCCTTCCTGGCCTGACCCCGCATGTCGGCCGACGGATCAGCGGGCGCGGATCAGGAGCGTGTCGACCAGGGCCGCCCAGCGCTCCCGGGTCGCGCGGACGTCGTCGTCAGGGGCGGAATCCGTGAGGAGCTGGCGCTGCGCCCGCAGCGCCTCGACCTCCTGCCGCTGGGCGCGGAGCACGGCCTTCATGACCTGCAGCTCGGTCTCGAGCCGGGCGATCTCGTCATCCTCGTCCGGCGCGTCCGACGGATCGTCGGCGAACGCCTCGACGGGGCGCGGGTCGCGGAGGGGGAGCCGGGTCCGGGCTTGCTGCTCCAGCCGCACCGGCCGCGCCATCAGGCGGCGCACGAGGTCGGAGCCGCCTGCCTGCTGGTAACGCCGTGCCGCCTCGGCCATCCGACCATCCCCCGTCGCGGGCGAAAGGCCCGTTCATCAACAGGAGCTTGATCGGACATGGTTAAGGGGGCCTTAAGCCGATCCTCGACTCACGCCGTCTCCGCGGGCGACGCGTTCGCAGATCCCGGTTCGCCGCCCGCACCCCCGAGGTGCCCGCCAGACCCAGGTCCGGCTCCGGGGTCCGGAGCAGGGAGGCGCCGGCAGGCCTGAGGCGTGCGCCGGAGATCCCGGAGCGCCGGCACCACGGTCTCCTTATGGTTCGCGCTGGCCACCGCCAGCCCGGGCATCGCCATCAGGTCTGCGCGGTCATGTCCTCGGAAACGCGGTCGCGCGCACCCGAGGGGCGATCGCGGACGGGCGGCCGTCGACCAGGCTCACCCGGCCGTTCGCGATGTCAGGCCGCTTCCGGCGCCGCGCCGACGATCTGGCGGGCCTGCAGCAGCGTCATCGGCTCGCCGAAGGCGGGACCGAGGGCGTATTCGCAGCCGAGCCCGGCCAGCGCCTGGGCGTCGGCCTCCGACTCGCAGCCCTCCGCCACGATGGCGAGGTTCAGCTCGCTCGCCATCCGGACGATGGAGCGCAGGATCGCGGTCTGGCCGGTGCCGATCTGGCGCACGAAGGTCGCGTCGACCTTGATCGTGTCGAAGGGGAAGCGCTGGAGGTAGGAGAGGGCCGAGTAGCCGGTGCCGAAATCCGACAGGCACAGACCGGCCCCGAGGTCGTGGATCCGCGCCAGCATCTGGGCGGCGTATTCCGGGTTTTCCATCACGAGGCTCTCGCTGAATTCCAGCTTGAGCGAGCCGGGCAGGGCGCCGGAGCGGGCCAGGACGGTCTTCACGTCGTGCAGGAGATCGTGGCGCAGGAGCTGGCGCGAGGACAGGTTGCAGGCCGCGAAGATCGGCGGCTCGACCTCCAGGGAGCGCTGCCAGGCCGCGAGTTCGAGGGCGGTGCGCTCCAGGGCGAAGATGCCGAGGTTGACGATGAAGCCGCTCTCCTCGGCGAGCGGCAGGAAGGTCGCGGCGGGGATGCGCCCGAGCTTCGGGTGGTCCCAGCGCAGCACGGTCTCGAACCCCGCCACGGTGCGGTCCTCGAGCCGCACCACCGGCAGGAACAGCACCTTCAGCTCGTTGCGCTCGATCGCCTTGCGCAGGTCGCTCTCCAGCATCAGTCGGTCCGAGCGGTCGGTGCGCATGTGGGCGCGAAAGACCTCGATCCGGTCGCCGCCGTTGCGCTTGGCCTGGATCATGGCGATCTCGGCGCTCTTGAACACCTCGTCGCGCTTCAGGTTGGCGCCGGCCTCGTAGAGGGCGAGGCCGATCGAGACGGTGAGGAAGATCTCGCGGTCGGCGTAGGTGATCGGCGTGGCGATCGCCCGGCGGATCATCTCGGCGAAGGCCAGGATCCGGTCGGGGTCGCGCTCCGACAGGAGGATCACCGCGAACTCGTCGCCCGCGACCCGGGCCAGGGTGTCCTGCGGCCTGAGCAGGCGGCCGAGACGGCGCGACAGGGTCAGCAGGATCGAATCGCCCGCCGACAGGCCGATCGCGTCGTTGATGCCCTTGAACCGGTCGACGTCGAGGACGATCACGGTGGGCTTGAGGCGCTGGTCCTGGCCGGCGAAGGCCAAAGCCGCGTCGAGGCGGTCGCCGAACAGCTCGCGGTTCGGCAGGCCGGTGAGGCTGTCATGCACGGCGTCGTGGAGCAGGCGCTCCTCGGCGGTCTTGATCTCGGTGACGTCCGCGATGGTGCCGACCACCCGGATCACCTCGCCGTCGGCGCCGATCACCGGCCGCGCCTTGAGCCGGTACCAGAAGAACGTGCCGGCCTCCGAGCGCAGGCGGAAATCGTGGACGATGCGCCCGCGCCGCTCCTCGATCACCGTGTCGAGGGCCGCCGAGTAGCGCTCCACGTCGAAGGGGTGGAGCGCGCCGAGCCAGTTGGTCGCCGGCCCCTCCAGGGTGCCGCGGGCGAGGCCGAGCTGGCCCTCGATCTCCGGGCCGACGAAGACCCGGTCGGCGGGCACGTCCCAGTCGAACACCACGTCGCCGGCCCCGGTCAGCGCCAGCGCCCGCCGCTCCGTGTCGGAGACGAGGGCGTGGCTGAGGCCGCCGCCCGCGAAGGCGTGCTGGAGCACCGTGAAGCCGATCAGCATCACGATCAGCACGAGGCCGCCGATGAGCGCCGGCTGCACGAGGTCGCTGCCGATCTGGCCGGTGACCGCGAAGCCCGCCGCGGTCACCCAGACCACCAGCAGCAGCCATGTCGGGACCAGCAGGATCGCCCGGTCGTAGCCGTTATGGGCGGCGAGGTAGACGATCAGCAGCAGCCCGATGCCGGCCACCGCCGCGATGGAGATCCGCGCGACGCCGGCCGCCACCGGCGGGTCGAACACCGCGAGCCCGACGAGGCCCGCCAGGAAGGCGAGCCAGAAGAACGCCACGTGGCTGTAGCGCACGTGCCAGCGGGCGAGGTTCAGGTAGGCGAACAGGAAGACCAGCAGCGTCGCCCCGAGCACCGCCTCGGCGGAGGCCCGGTAGACCCGCTCGGCGAGTTCGGTGACGGGGAAGACCCGCTGGAGGAAGCCGAAATCGATGCAGGCATAGGCGAGCACCGACCACGCGAGCGCGGCGGCGGCGGGGAAGATGATCGCGCCCTTGACCACGAACACGATGGTCAGGAACAGCGCCAGCAGGCCGCTGATCCCGATGATGATGCCCTTGTAGAGGGTGAGGCCCGCGGCCTTCCGGCGGTAGGCGTCCTGATCCCAGAGATGGAGCTGGGGAATGTTGGCGCCGCGCAGCTCGGCCACGTAGGTGACGGTGGTGCCGGGATCCAGCGTGATGGTGAACTGGTCGGCTTCCGGATTCTCGTCGCGCTCGGGCCGGATGCCCTGGCTCGCCGTGATGGCGGCGATGCGCGAGCCGCCGAGATCGGGCCAGATCACCCCGGAATCCACCAGCCGGAAATGCGGCGCGACCAGGATGCGGTCGATCTGCTCGTCGGTGTCGTTGGTGAGCGCGAACACGATCCAGTCGGGCCGGGCGCCGGCGTCCCGCGCCTTCACGACGATCCGGCGGACGATGCCGTCCTTGCCGGGGGCGGTCGAGATCTGGATCAGGTCGCCGTCCGAGCGGTAGCGCTCGATCGCGGTGGTCAGGTCGATCACCGGCGCGTCGAGGGTGACGCGGACCGCTTCCACGGCCCGGGCCGGACCGCTGAGCGCGAGGGCACCGACGAGACCGCCGACCAGGGTCAGGAGGAGGGCGAGGATACGCAAGGGTGTCTTGATGTCCGGCCGTGCGAGAAGCGGCGTCGGCCGCCCGGGCGGCCTCGATCGATAGGTGCGGGCCTGGCCTGGGGCAAGATCCCCCGGGATCGGTCCGCATGCCGCGGATCGCGCCCCTTTGCGGCCAAATCAAGTTGGGCGGGGCGGGGGCGGACGTTCCGCCGCCCTCTCCGTCATCGCGAGCGCAGCGAAGCGACCCAGGGAGACGCTCCAGTCGGAGACCGCGCGCGGCCCTGGGTTGCTTCGCTGCGCTCGCAAAGACGGCGTCGGTCTCAGGCCGCCCGGAGCGCGCCCGCGATCTTATCGAGGGTCGGCAGCTTGCGGATCGGRCCGATCGCCGCCAGCGTCGGGGTTCCCCGCAGCATCGCGGCCGCCACCGCGCGGACGTCCGCGACGGTGACAGCGTCGACCTTGGCGATCACCTCCCCGGCGGGGATCACCCGGCCCCAGGCCAGGATCTGACGGGCGTTGCGCTCGATCCGGCCGCCCGGCGTCTCGAGTGCCGAGAGCAGCGACACCTTGAGCTGCGCCTTGGCGCGGGCGATCTCGGTGGCGTCGAGGTCGCGGGCCGCCCGGGCGGTGGCGTCGAGCGTCACGTCGACGAGTTCGGGCAGATCCGCCCCGGCGGTGCCGGCGCCGATGCCGAACAGCCCGCAATCCGAGAACGGCCAGTGGAAGGCCTGGATCTCGTAGGCGAGGCCGCGGGTCTCGCGCACCTCCTGCCACAGCCGCGAGGTCAGGCCGCCGCCCAGGACCTGGGCGAACATGTGCAGCGCGTAGTAGCGGTCGTCCCGGAACGACAGGCCGGGCAGGCCGATCACCACGTTGGCCTGTTCGAGCTTGCGCGGCATCCGCCGCTCGCCGCCGCCGTAGGACCCCGGCACCGCCTCGGGCGCGGCCTTCGCCGGCAGGGCGCCGAAATGGCGCTCGGCCGCCGCCACGATCGCCTCGTGGGTGACGGCCCCGGCCCCGGCCACGACGATGCGGTCCGGGGTGTATTCCCGGTCGAGATAGGCGCGGATGCCGGCCTCGTCGAAGCTCCGGATCGTCTCGGGCCGCCCGAGGATCGGCCGGCCCACCGGCTGGTCCGGGAAGGCGGCCTCCGTGAAGGCGTCGTAGACCACGTCGTCGGGGGTGTCCTCGACGGCAGCGTATTCCTGCAGGATCACGCCCTTCTCCCGGGCGAGCTCGCCCGAATCGAACACCGAATCGGTGAGGATGTCGCCGATCACGTCGAGGGCGAGGCCGGCATCCTCGCCGAGCACCCGGGCGGTGTAGCTCGTCCCCTCCGTGGAGGTGGCGGCGTTGATCTCGCCGCCGACATTCTCGATCGCCTCGGCGATCTTCTGCGCGGACCGGGTGCGGGTCCCCTTGAACGCCATGTGCTCGATGAGGTGGGACAGCCCGGCCTCGTCGGCGCGCTCGTTGCGCGAACCGGCCCCGACCCAGACGCCGAGGCTGGCGGTGGCGACCCCGGGCATCGGCTCGGTGACCACCGTGACGCCGTTGTCGAGCCGCGTGGTGCGCAGGGACGGCGAGGCGGCGTGCGTGGAGAAGTGCTGGTTCATCGACGGCTCACGCCCCCCTGGTGATGCGGGCGCGCGCGCGGATGAGCGTCTCCAGGGCGGCCTGGTCGTTGGCCACCCGGGTCAGCCGCTCGGGCCGGTCCATCAGGTCAGCGAGGTGCGGGGGCAGGGCGGGGCGCAGGCCGCCGGTGGCCTTGGCGACCGCGTCCGGGAACTTTGCCGGGTGCGCGGTGGCGAGGGCGACGACCGGGGTCGCCGGATCCTGCTCCAGCAGCCGCCGCCCGGCCCGCACGCCGATGGCGCTGTGGGGATCGAGCACCACGCCGGTGGCCGCCTGGGTCAGGGCGATCTCCGCCATGACGTCGGGCTCGGGCACCGCGACCGCGTCGAACTCGGACCGGACCGTGGCGAGGATCTCCGGGCTCAGCGAGAACCCGCCGGACTGCTTCAGCCCGGCCATCAGCCGCGACAGGGACGCGGCGTCGCGCCCCAGCGCCTCGAACAGCAGCCGCTCGAAGTTCGACGAGATCTGGATGTCCATGGAGGGCGAGGTGGTGGGCACCACGCCGCGCAGCGCGTAGGCGCCGTGCTCCAGGGTCCGCACCAGGATGTCGTTGGCGTTGGTGCCGATCATCAGCCTCTGGACCGGCAGGCCCATCTGCTTGGCGACCCAGCCGGCGAGGACGTCGCCGAAATTGCCGGTCGGCACCGCGAAGGAGACCGGCCGGTGGGGGGAGCCCAGCGCCACCGCGCTGGTGAAGTAGTACACGGCCTGCGCGGCGACCCGCGCCCAGTTGATCGAGTTGACGCCCGAAAGCCGCACCGCGTCGGCGAAATCGGCGTGCTGGAACAAGGCTTTGACGAGGTTCTGGCAATCGTCGAACGTGCCGTCGACGGCGAGCGCGTGGACGTTCTCGGCGGGCACCGAGGTCATCTGCCGGCGCTGCACCTCCGAGACCCGCCCGTGCGGGTAGAGGATGAACACGTCGACCCGGTCGAGGCCGCCGAAGGCGTCCACGGCCGCCGAGCCGGTATCGCCCGAGGTGGCGCCCACGATGGTGGCGCGGGTGCCGCGCTGGGCGAGCACATGGTCCATCAGCCGCCCGAGCAGCTGCATCGCCACGTCCTTGAAGGCCAGCGTCGGCCCGTGGAAGAGTTCCAGCAGGAACAGGTTGTCGTCGAGCTGGGTCAGCGGGCAGACCGCCGGGTGGCGGAACGTCGCGTAGGCCGCGTCGATCATCCGGTCGAGGTCCGGGCCGGCGATATCGCCGTCGATCAGCGGGCGCAGCACCCGCTTGGCGGCCTCCGCGTAGGGGCGGCCGGCCAGGGCGGCGATCTCCGCGGGCGCGATCTGCGGCCAGGTCTGCGGCACGTAGAGCCCGCCGTCGCGGGCCAGGCCCGCCAGGAGCGCATCCGAGAACGAGAGCGGCGCGGCCGCGCCGCGAGTCGAGACGTGGAGCACAGGGTCCTCCGAGGGAAGGCGCCCCCTCTACACGATGCGGGCGGGCCTGTCGAAAGCGCCGCACGGGCGGGCGGAGCCTCGGACAGGTCCGCCCCGGCGGGGGGCGGGCCTTTAACGGGGGCTGAACGGGCCGGTTCAGGGCCGGTTTGGCGGGCGCGCCTAGAGCCGGAGCACCCCGCGGCCCCCGCGCAGGCGGGGCGGATCGAGCCTCGGAGAGAGCCGACATGACCCGAATCATCGCCCTCGCGGCTGCCGCGGCGCTGCTGTCCGGCACCGTCGCCATCGCGCAGGTCCCACCGCCGCCCGGCGGCCCGCGCCCCGGTCCCGAGG
>NZ_JBFUGA010000162.1:0-9024 GCF_056403155.1 Methylobacterium sp. P3_A11 | reverse complement strand
GCTCCTGCTGCGGCCCCTGCTGCCGCGCCGGCCGCGGCGCCTGAGCCCGCCTCCCGAGCCGCCATCCCGGTCTCCGACGAGGGGTCCTCCCGCCACCGCCTCTACCGGCCCGGCGCCAGCGCGGTCGGCGAGATCACGCCGCGCCAGCGCAGCTTCATCGACGATCTGGTGGCCCGCTACAACGCGCGCACGCCGCTCTCCAAGGAGCGCGCGCAGGCCTTCCGGTCAGTTCTCGCGGATCCGCGCAGCGCCGCGGGCTTCCGCCAGGAGTGGAAGGAACTCGTCTACCCGGTGATCTGCGAGCGCTCGAAGGGGTCGCGGATCTGGGACGTCGACGGCAACGAGTACGTCGACCTCGTCAACGGGTTCGGGCAGACGGCCTTCGGCCACGCCCCGGACTTCGTGATCGACGCGGTGAAGGCGCAGCTCGATCGCGGCTTTGCCATCGGCCCGCAGAGCCCGCTCGCCGGCGAGACGGCGGCCCTGTTCGCCGAGCTCACCGGCAACGAGCGCGTGACCTTCTGCAACACCGGGTCCGAGGCCGTGATGGCGGCGATGCGCATCGCCCGCACGGTGACGGGCCGCGACAAGGTCGTGATCTTCTCCGGCGACTATCATGGCCAGTTCGACGAGGTGCTCGTGAAGGCGTCCGGCCGCAGCGGCACGATCGGGGCGGTCCCAGTCGCGCCCGGCATCCCGCGGGAGGGCGTCAGCAACATGGTGGTGCTGCCCTACCTCGCGCCCGAGAGTCTCGCCTGGATCCGGGACAACGCGGAGGACATCGCGGCGGTCATCGTCGAGCCCGTCCAGAGCCGCCACCCCGACGTGGCGCCGGAGCCGTTCCTGCGCGAACTGCGCGCGATCACGGAGGCGAGCGGCACCGCCTTCGTCTTCGACGAGGTGATCACGGGCTTCCGGGTCCACCCCGGCGGCATGCAGGCCGTGCTCGGCATCCGGGCCGACCTTGCCACCTACGGCAAGGTGGTGGGCGGCGGCATGCCGGTGGGGATCCTGGCCGGCAGCGCCCGGTTCATGGACGCCCTCGACGGCGGACAGTGGTGCTACGGCGACGCGTCGTTCCCCGAGGTCGCCCCGACCTTCTTCGCGGGCACCTTCGTGCGCCATCCCCTGGTCCTGGCCGCGGTCCACGCGGTCCTGCTCCATCTCAAGGAGCACGGGCCGGCGCTGCAGGAGACCCTCTCGGAGCGCATGCGGCTCCTCGTGGAGCGCCTGAACGACGACCTCGCCCGGCGCGGGCTCGGTTCTCGGATCGAGCGCTGCAGCAGCTGGTTCTACTTCGACACCACGCGGGAAGGCCGGCTCGGGAGCCTGATCTTCCCGTACATGCGGCTTCACGGGATCCACATCCTCGAGGGCTTCCCGTGCTTCATCACCACGGCGCATTCGGACGCGGACCTGGAGCGGATCGCGCGGGTGTTCACCCGCGCCCTCGACGATCTCCAGGAGGCCGGCGTCCTCACGCCGGTGGCGCCCGCGCTGCCGGCCGCCGATGAGGCGGTGGTGCGCGTCCTCCCGAGCGAGACGCCCCTGACGCAGGCGCAGAAGGAAGTCTGGCTCGCAGCCCAGCTGGGCGACAGCGCCTCCTGTGCCTTCAACGAGTCGGTGTCGCTCCACCTCACCGGCAGCCTCGACCGGGCGGCCCTCGAGGGGGCGCTCGACGACCTCGTAGCCCGGCACGATGCCATGCGGGCGCGGATCGGGCGAAGCGGCGCGACCATGCAGGTCGCCGACAGCTTCAAGCTGGAACTGCCCTGCGTCGATCTCACCGGCGCGCCCGACCCGGAGGCCGCGTTCGCCGAACTCCTCGCCGCGGACGCCCGGACGCCCTTCGCGATGGCGACCGGCCCGCTCGTGCGGTGCAGGCTCGTCACCCGCGCGGCGGATCGGCACGTGCTCGTGCTGACCGCGCACCACATCGTCTGCGACGGCTGGTCGATCAACATCCTGATGGGCGAACTCGCGGCCCTCTACACCGCCCGCCGCGCGGGCCGGACCGCCGATCTGCCGGCGCCCCTGCCGTTCCGGCAATACGCCCTCGACACCGCCGCCCAGGACACCGGCGCGGTCTCCGACTTCTGGCGCCGCGAGTTCGAGGTGCTGCCCCGGCCGGTGGATCTGCCGACCGACCGTGCCCCGGTCCAGCCGAAATCCTTCCGCGGCGCGACGCTGACGACCTGGATCGAGGGCGACCTGACCCGGGCGGTGAAGACGGCCGCGGCGCGCGAGGGCTGCACGCTCTTCGCGGCCCTGTTCGCGGCCTCGCAGGTGCTGTTCGGACGCCTCGCCGGCTCGCAGGACGTGGTGATGGCCGTGCCGAGTGCCGCGCAGAACGGGCTCGACGAGGCGATCCTCGTCGGCCACTGCGTGAACTTCCTGCCGCTGCGTGCGCCCTTCGCCGGCGACGAGGCCTTCGCGGCTCACCTCCGGACGGTGAGGGACAAGGTCCTCGCTGCCTTCGATGAGCCGGACACGACCCTCGGCACGCTGGTCCAGCGCCTCGAGATCCCGCGCGAACTCAACCGGCTGCCCCTGACCAGCATCCAGTTCAACCTCGAGCGGCTGAACGACAAGCTCGACTTCGCGGGGCTCGACGCGCATTTCACGTCGAACCCGAAGGCCTTCGTCAACTTCGACCTGTTCCTCAACATCGCCGAGACGAATGACGGCCTGAAGATCGATTGCGACTACAGCACGGACCTGTTCGACGCGGCGACGATCGACCGCTGGATCGGCCACCTTCGGACCATCCTGGCCGCGGTCGCCGCGGATCCGGCCTGCCGGATCGAGGCCCTGCCCATCCTGTCCGGGGACGAGGTGCGCTGGCTGGTGGAGGATCTCAACCGGTCCCCCGCCGTCGCGCAGGACGAGGCCACGGTCGACGCCCTCGTCACCGCCCAGGCCGCGCGGACGCCGGACGCGATCGCGATCGACTGCGGCAGCGCGAGCTGGAGCTACCGTCAGCTCGCGGAGCGGGCCACCGCGATCGCCCGCTGCGTCCGGGCGCAGGCGGGTGCCACGCCCTCCCGCGTCGGCCTCGCCGTCGAGCGTTCCCCCGACATGGTCGCGGCGATGCTCGGCATCATGATGGCCGGCCACGCCTACGTGCCCCTCGACTCGGCGCATCCGCTCGCGCGGTCGCGCCAGGTCCTCGCCGCCGCCGAGCCGGCCCTCCTGCTCTGCGACGGACCGACGACCGCCGCCATCGCGGAGGGCGGCCTGCCGCTCCTGCGGATCGATCGGCCGCTGCCCGAGGCCGCCCCGCTCCCGGCCGATGCGGCGGCGACGCCCGACCGGGCCGCGTACGTCATGTTCACCTCGGGCTCGACCGGCACGCCCAAGGGTGTCGAGGTCGGTCACGCCTCGGTCGTCAACCTCCTGCGCTCGATGGCGGTCGAGCCCGGCTTCGGCGCGGACGATACGCTGCTCGCCGTGACCACGACCACCTTCGACATCTCGGTCCTCGAGCTGTTCCTGCCGCTGATCCTCGGCGGCCGCACGGTGATCGCGGACCGGGATGAGGTGCGGGGCGGCTTCGGCCTGCTCGGCCGGATCAAGACCTCGGGTGCCACCGTGATGCAGGCCACGCCCTCGCTCTGGCGGATCCTGCTGGAGGCGGGTTTCGAGCCGGGACCGGGCCTCAAGATGCTCTGCGGCGGCGAACCGCTGCCGCGCGACCTCGCGGACGCGCTCCTCGCGAAGGGCGGTGAACTCTGGAACCTCTACGGGCCGACCGAGACCACCATCTGGTCGAGCGTGGCCCGGGTCGGTGCCGGTCCGATCACCATCGGCGGTCCCGTCGCCCGGACCCAGCTCTACGTCCTCGACCGCGACGCGGCGCTCGCCCCCGTCGGGGTCCTCGGCGACCTCTACATCGGTGGTGCGGGCCTCGCGCACGGCTACTTCCAGCGCGAGGACCTGACGGCCGACGCCTTCCGCGAGATCGCGGTCCCGGGCCGGGGCGTCGAGCGCCTCTATCGGACGGGCGACCTCGCCCGCCGCGGGCCGGACGGCGCCATCCACCTGAGCGGGCGGGCCGACCAGCAGATCAAGCTGCGCGGCTTCCGGATCGACCTGGAGGAGATCGAGACGGTCGTGCGCGCCTATCCGGGCGTCGCGGCGAGCGCCGTCGGCCTCGTCAAGCGCGGCGACGCCGCGAGCCTCGTCGGTTACTACGTCGCGGCGAGCGAGAGCGTGACGCCGGCCGGCCTCGCCGCCCACGTGGCGGCCAAGCTGCCCGACTACATGGTCCCGGCGCTCTGGCAGAGCCTCGATGCGCTGCCGATGACGGCCAACGGCAAGCTCGACCGCAAGAGCCTGCCCGAGCCGGACGCCGCCGCGCGGCGGGATGACCGCCCGATCGTGCTGCCGCGCAATCCCYGCGAGGCGCAGATCGCGGCGATCTGGAAGAGCGTCCTGAAGGTCGACGACATCGGGGTCGACGACAACATCTTCGCCCTCGGCGCCGACTCGATCCACGTCTTCCGGATCGCGGCCCGGCTGATGGACGAGAAGATCGAGCTTGAGGCGAAGCACGTGCTCGAACACCCGACGATCGCGGCGCTCGCCGCCATCGCGGATCAGGCCACGACGGGCGCATCCGTCATGGCGCTGCCCTCGCTCCGCGCCTTCCGGCGCGACGCCACGAACCTGAACGGGAGCGCCCGATGACCGGCCGTCCGATCCAGATCGCGAGCCATCCGGCACCCGAGGCGCTGATCTTTCCCTGCTCCTCGTCGCAGCGGCGCTGCTGGTTCATCGACCTGCTACGGCCTGGCTCGACGATCCTCAACATCGCCCTTCGGTGGGAGCTCGAGGGACAGTTCTCACCGGCCATCGTCGAACGGGCGTTCCAGGCCCTGGTCGACCGGCACGAGATCCTGCGGACCCGCTTCTACGAGCTGGACGGCGAGCCGGTGCAGGAGGTGATGCCCCACCTCCGCTTCAAGCTCTCGCAGGTCGACCTCACCATCGTGCCGGAGGCCGCGCGGGCCGAGGAAGCCCTCGACCTCGCCAAGCGCGAGGCGATGGTGCCGTTCCAGCTGGACCGGCTGCCGCTGCTGCGCGTCACCCTCATCCGGCTCAGCGCGGAGAACGCCGTTCTCCTCGTCACGGTCCACCAGATCGCGTTCGACGGCTTCTCGATCAGCCTGCTCGCCCGCGAATTCGGCATGGTCGCCGCCGCCTTGCAGGGCGGCACCGACCCGGCCCTGCCCGAACTCCCGATGCAGTACGGCGACTACGCCCGTTGGCAGAAGGCGATGTTCAGCAGCCGCGGCTTCCAGGCAGAGGCCGAATACTGGCGCCGGCACCTCACCGACGCACCCTATTTCGAGGTCGGCGCGGATTTCCCGCGCCCGGAGACGCCGACCTCGAACGGCGAGATCATCGCGCAGATGCTCCCGCACGATTTCGGCGACGCCCTCGACGCCGCCGCCAAGGCCGAGCAGGTGACGCTCTTCGGCCTCGGCTACGCGGCGGTGGCGGCGGCCCTGCACCGCTTCACCGGTGAGACCGATGTGGTCATCGGGACCCAGCTCGCCTCGCGACACCACCCCGATCTGGAAGTGCTGATCGGCGTCTTTCTCAACAACCTGGTTCTGCGCATCGACGCGGCGGGCGACCCGAGCCTGCGCGACTTCATGCGGCGCGCCAACCGCACCGTGCAGGACGCGCTGATCAATCAGCAGATGCCCTTCGACCATCTGGTCGAACTCCTGAACCCGCCGCGCGACCCGTCCCGGACGCCGCTGATCTCGATCAACTTCGCGGTGCTCCACGAGGTCATCCGCGAGGACACGTACGGCCAGTTCAATCTGAAGGCGAAGCCGTCGCTGTCGCCCGGCTCGCTCTACGAGCTGAACTTCTTCCTGGTGCGCTGGCCGAGCGGCTGGCGCCTCGCCCTCGAATACAACACCGACCTCTTCACGCGTGCGACCGCCGACGCCCTGCTCGCGGCCTGGCGGGCGGCCCTGGATCAGGTCCTCGAGGACGCCGAGGCGCCGCTCTCGGCGCTGCCGATCGCCACGCAGCTGACGGCCGGCCCTGCGAATGCCGAGGACCTCGCCGCCGTCGAGGAGGCCCTGCTCCGCGACGCCCTCGTGGCGGAGGCCGTCGCGGTCCCGGCCGCCGGCCGGGAGGCCGACGCCGCGCCCTACGCCTTCGTCGTCCCGGCCGACCATGTCCGCCAGCCGCTCGAGACGCTTCCGGCGACGCTCATGGGCCATCTCGCGCGGGATGCCGGGCTGCGCCGGCCGCCCGCGGGCGTGAGCGTCCTGCTCGCCCTGCCGCGGACGGCGAGCGGGGCGGTCGACCGCCGTGCCCTGCCGCCGGCGCCGCGCATCGTCCCCCCGGCTCCGGCCGCCGACGCGCCGTCCGCCGATCTCGAAGCGATGATCCGGTCGGTCTGGGAGGAAATCCTCGGCGTCGCCCCCGTGCACGCGGATTCGAACTTCTTCGATCTCGGCGGACACTCGCTCCTGGCGGTGCGGATCTGCGTCCAGGTGGGACGAAAGCTGGGACGCCCGGTCGAGGTCGTCTCCCTGTTCCGCTCACCCACCCTGAAGGCTTTCGCCCAGTACGTCGCCTCCCTCCAGCCGGCGGCCGATGACGGGCAGATCGTCGTCGTGCAGCCCCATGGCGACGGGACGCCGGTGATCGCCATCAATCACCTGCTGTCCTACCGGGACCTCGCCCAGGCCGTCGGGCAGGACCGGCCCTTCTACAGCATCCAGACGATGGATTCGGCCGGCGTCCCGGAGGAGGACGGTCGATCGCTCGAGGAGATCGCCAGCGACTACGTTCGCCTCATCCGCCGGGTCCAGCCCCGCGGGCCCTACATCCTGTTCGGGCTCTGCGTCCACGGGGTCATCGGCTACGAGATCGCGCAGCAGCTGGAGGCCGACGGCGAGGCGGTGGAGCTGCTGGCCTTCGTGAACGGCTGGCATCCGACCTATTACGAGCGCCTGCCGTTCCGGAAGCGGGCTCAGATCCGGCTCCGGCACGTGCGCGAGAGCCTCGGCCTCGTGGTGAAGGGCAAGAAGACCGTCGCGGAATTCCTCGGGAATTACTCGATCACCCACCGGCTCGGCATCCTGAAGGTTCTGCTGTTCCTCAAGCTGATCAAGGAAATGCCGCCGCGGACCGGCTCCAAGACCGCCGACAGCTGGCTCCTCTATCTCATGAACGCGCGTAATTTGTATCGGCCACAGCCCTATGCGGGGCGCGTCCTGCAGTTCCTGGGTGATGAATCGCCCCACGGCCCCGGCTTCGACGACACCCTGGGCTGGACCGGCACGATCACGGGTCCCATGATCGTTCAGCTGATCAGCGATCCGGACGTCAAGGCACTCGACGACCCGGCGCTGACCGTCCTCGCGCAGCGCCTGCACGCGGGGCTCGCCAGCTTGGCGAGAACGGAGCGCGCGTTCAAATGACTGCGTCAGGGCGCGGGCGCGGCAGGCGTCTGGCGATCGCCCTGACGGCCTGCCTCCTGGCGTCCGTCGCCGCGATCGCGGTCCTCGCCCGGGAGCATCTGCGCGCGCTCGCCTTCCTGGACTTGCCGCGGCCCGTGCAGACCGGGGCTTTCCCGGTCGGCAGAAGCACCGTCACGGTCGGCGATCATCGGTCCGTCGACCTGTGGTACCCGGCCGCGACCGACGGCATCGGCCTCGCCGCTCGGATCAAGGCCGTCGTGCTGGCTCAGATGACGCCGACGCAGGCGGTCGCGCCGTGGGATGTCCCGCCCGCCACGGGCGCACCGCACCCCCTCGTGCTCCTTCTGCCGTCATGGTTCTCGGAGCGGCACGAGAACACCTTCCTGGCCGCCGATCTCGCGAGCCACGGCTTCGTGGTTGCCGCCGTGGATGACGTCATCCACGGCGCGCCGCTGGCCGGCGAGGACCGTGCCGCGCAGGTTTCCGCCCTCGACTTCGAATCCGAGGATCGCTTCACGGCCTCCCGCACGCTGTCCCGGCGGCGGGTGCTCCTGGCCGCCCGGACGGCCGACGCGACGCTCGACGCGCTCATTCGCGATCCCGCCGTCGCACCGATGATCGATCCCGCCCGCATCGGGGTCCTGGGCTTCTCCTTCGGCGGCAGCGTGGCGGCCGCGATGGCCCGGGATACGGCCCGCGTGCGCGCCGCGATCAACCTCGACGGCGACGTGATCGCGACCGAGATCTGGCCGCCGGCGGTGCCGTATCTCTTCCTGACGAGCGATCTCCCCTATCCATCGGCGGCCGATCTCGCCTCGGGCGATCTTCCGTTCCGGTTCGAGAGCGTCACGACCCGCGACACGTACGATCTCCATGATCGGCCCGACATGCCGCGCGACAGCGTGGCCTTCAGCGTCAGGGACGCGACGCACACGGATTTCTCGGATCGCCTGTCCATTCCGCCGTTCCGCGCGCTGTTCGACGCGCGGCCCCTCGACCGGCGCCGCCTCAGGTCCGATCTCGACACCCTGATCGTCGCGTTCCTCGCCAGACATCTCCAGGGCGGGGCCGACATCGCGGAGAGCGATGCGCCGCCGGCGCGGTTCAGGCCGCTGCCGCGTCCGCCACCGACCGGCGGCTTGGCCGCGAGGACCTTGTCCGGCCCGTAGCGCGCGGGCCGTCGGGACCTGCCGCGGCCGGGTCCGGCTCACGCATCGGTGTTCGGTGTGCGTGCGTTTTGCGGCTTCTAAGTAATTGCGCGTTATTTCAATTTTTGTCTACGATGCGATGTAGATATCCGTCGTTTTTCGGCAATTTCTCGAGAGTTAATATTGATGTCGAGCAGCGCTGCGGTGAGGCCCGTGATCCTGTGTGGAGGGACGGGGACGCGTCTGTGGCCGGCGTCTCGGGAGAGCATGCCGAAGCAGTTCGCCCGGCTGGTGGACGCGACGACCTCGACCTTCCAGGCGACGCTGGCGCGGGTGTCGGACGCTTCCGTGTTCGCGAAGGCGACCGTGATCGCCTCGGCGGAGGCCCGCTTCATCGTCGCCGAGCAGCGCGACCAGCTGGG
>NZ_JBFUGA010000161.1:0-9070 GCF_056403155.1 Methylobacterium sp. P3_A11 | reverse complement strand
GCCACGGGCAGCGGCACGAGGGCGGCGACGCGGGGCGGCGCGAGGGCGGCGGGCGTGGCCTCGGCAGCGGCGATCCGGACCGGCGCGGGGGGCGCCTCCGCGGTCTTCTCGACCGCCTTGGCCTGGGCCATCCGCACCTGGGCAACCCTGGACTGCTCGGCCCGGGCGACCTGCCGGGCGATGTCCCGGATCGCCGGGGACGGCTCGGCGGCGGCGAGCTGGAAGCCGGGGACCGGCGGCGTCTCGGTCCCGAAGGCCGTCGCGGTGCCAGAGCCCAGCGCCGGGCTCGGGTCCAGCATCCAGGCGATGCTCGGTTTCCGCGGGGCCGACCGGGCAGCCGGCCCGACCGCGGCGGCGGGCGGGTGGGCGGGCGCAGGCTCCGGCGCGGCGGCCTGCGGAGCGGCGAGGCCCGCGGAATCGATCCCGGCCGGCCCCTGCGGGTGGCTCAGGACGGCCCAGCCGGCCAGGGTCATCGCCGTCAGGGAGATGAGCGCCGTCAGCCGGGTCCGGCGGCGGGCGCGCCGCATGGCGCTCGGGTAGGGCGCCCGGGTGCGCAGAACGGGATCGTAGGCGGTCTCGACATAGGCGATCCGCGGGGGCACCGGGCGCAGGGACTCCGCGGGGTGGTACGCGGTTCGGGACAACGCAGCCTGGGCCATTCGGGGAACTCGCGTACGCGCTTCCCCAAGGGCAGCCGCCGCCGTTCGCCCGCGGAGGCTTTTTCCGCGCACGTGGCCTGGGTTGCCCGTCTGGGGAGGACATCAACCGTCCGCCCCATTAAGCCGCCGTGTGGTTAATCCCCGCTAAAGAGACAGTTTCCGCGCGCATTCCCGTGTTGGGACACAGCCTCAGGTCACCTGTCCGGGCGCTTCCATAGGTCCGTGCCGGCGGGCGACCAGGAGGCACAGCAGGGCCACCGGCACGCCGATCAGGGAGGTTCCGACGAAGAACCACGTGAACCCGGTCCGCTCGATGACGAAGCCCGAGAACCCGGCGAGCAGGCTGCCCGGGAGGGCGCAGAGCGAGGTGAGCAGGGCGTACTGGCTCGCGGCATGCGCGGTGGCCGCGAGGCGGGACATGTAGGTGATCAGCACGATCGACGCGAAGGCGTAGGCGAAGCCGTCGATCCCCACGGTCAACGCGAAGGTCCAGAAAGCCGCCCCGCCATGGCCGCCGTGCCACGCGAGGTAGGCCAGCGCGAGATGGGAGGCCGAGGCCGTCACGGTGCCGATGAGCAGGCTCGCCATCATGCCGATCCGCGGGATGATGGCGCTGGCCAGGAAGGTGCCGCCCAGCGCGATCCAGAAGCCGAACAGCTTGGTCACGGTGGCGATGTCGGTGTTGGAATAGCCGAGCGTCTTGAACAGCGGGATCGCCATGGCGTTCGAGACATAGCCGGGCATCCGGAAGCCCGCCACCAGCGCCAGGACCGGCACGGCGAGGGGCCCGAGCCGGGCGAGGAGGTCGCGGATCGGCGACCAGACGGTCTCGACGAAGCCGCCGGTGGCCGGCGTCTCGGGGGCGGGGGGCTCGGGGGCGAGGAGCGCCGCCAGCGTGCCGGGAGCCATGAGCGCCGCCATGCACAGGTAGGCGGCGCGCCAGCCATAGGCGTCGGACAGGTAGAGGGCGCCCGCCCCCGCCGCGAGGTTGCCGATCCGGTAGCCGATCTCCGACCACGACGACATCAGCGCCTGCCGCTCGGGCGGCGCGGCGGTGATGCGCCAGCCGTCGATCACCACGTCCTGGGTGGCGCCCGCGACGCCGAGCGCCAGGGAGAACGCCACCGTCCAGGCGAGCCAGTGCGCCGGGTCGCCGAAGGCGACGCCCGCGAGCGCCAGGGCCACCAGGATCTGGGTGGCGACGATCCAGCCCCGGCGCCGCCCGAGCCAGCGGCCGATGAGCGGCGCGTCGTGGCGGTCGAGGAACGGCGCCCAGAGGAACTTGAGCTTGTAGGCGATGGTGAGCTCGCTCATCAGCCCGATCGTGGCGAGCGGCACCTTCGCCTGGACGAGCCACGCCGACTGGGTCGCGTAGACGAGCAGGAACGGGATGCCCTGCGCGAAGCCGAGGCCGAGCACCGCGGCGACGCGCCGGTCGGTGAACAGGGGCCTGAGGAAGGCACTCTCCTCGGACTTCGCCGGACCGGGCGCGCCGGTGACCTGCGCCGGGTTTGCCATCCACGCGTCTCCTGTGCCTCGGGGAAGGAGAGAGCAGAGATGCGCTCTCGGCGCAACGATCGCGCGACCGTCCCAACCGCCACCTCATCCTAAGGTGCCGCAGCGCAGCGGAGGCCTCGAAGGAGCCCTCCAGACGGCTGTGTGATTCCTGGAGCCCTCCTTCGAGGCTGCTGCGCAGCACCTCAGGATGAGGGAGTTTGATGGGAAGGGCGTTGCGCGCCCCTCACGCCGCCTTCTTGCCCCGCTCGGCGATCTTCACGAGGCTGCGCAGCACCTCGGTGGCGGTCTTGAGCCGTGCCGGGATCGTGGTCAGCTCGCGCACGAACACGACGCTCATGTCGGGCCGCACCTTCGCGAAGGAAGCCTGCTCGGCCACGTAGGCCACGAGCCCCTGCGGGTTGGCGTAGGACTTGTCGCGGAAGTGGACCACCACCCCCTTCGGCCCGGCCTCGACCTTCTCGACGTTGGCCTTGAGGCAGAGGATCTTGATCGTGCCGATCTTGAGGAGCTGCTCCACTTCCGGCGGCAGCGGCCCGAACCGGTCGATCATCTCGGCGCCGAAACTCTCCATCTCGGCGTCGTCCTGGAGGGTGGCGAGCCGCCGGTAGAGCGCCAGCCGCACCCCGAGATCCTCGACGTAATCCTCCGGGATTGTCACCGGCGCGCCCAGCGCGATGGTCGGCGACCACGCCTCCTCGGGCACGTCCTCGATACCGGCCTTCAGCGCGGTGACCGCATCCTCCAGCATCTGCTGGTAGAGTTCGTAGCCGACCTCCTTGATGTGGCCCGACTGGGCGTCGCCCAGGAGGTTGCCGGCGCCGCGGATGTCGAGGTCGTGGGAGGCGAGCTGGAAGCCCGCGCCCAAAGTGTCGAGGCTCTGGAGCACCTTGAGGCGCTGCTCGGCCTGGGCGGTGAGCTGGCGGTTCGCCGGCGTCGTGAACAGCGCGTAGGCGCGCGCCTTCGAGCGGCCGACGCGGCCGCGCAGCTGGTAGAGCTGGGCCAGCCCGAACATGTCGGCCCGGTGGACGATCAGCGTGTTGGCGGTGGGGATGTCGAGGCCCGATTCCACGATCGTGGTCGAGAGCAGGACGTCGAACTTGCCCTCGTAGAAGGCCGTCATCACGTCCTCGAGCTGGCCCGCCGCCATCTGGCCGTGGGCCACCGCGACCTTGATCTCGGGCATCTCGGCGTCGAGGAACTTCTTGACCTCCGCCAGATCCTCGATCCGCGCCACCACGTAGAAGGCCTGCCCGCCGCGGTAGCGCTCGCGCAGCAGGGCCTCCCGGATGGTGAGCGGGTCGAAGGGCGTCACGAAGGTGCGCACCACCAGCCGGTCCACCGGCGGGGTCGCGATGATCGACAGTTCGCGCACCCCCGTCATGGCGAGCTGGAGCGTGCGCGGGATCGGGGTCGCCGAGAGGGTCAGCACGTGGACGTCCGCCTGGAGCGCCTTCAGCCGCTCCTTGTGGGCCACGCCGAAATGCTGCTCCTCGTCCACGATGATCAGGCCGAGATCCTTGAACGCGATGGTCTTGGCCAGGAGTGCGTGGGTGCCGACCACGATGTCGACGGTGCCGGCGATGAGCCCGGCCCGGGTCTGCTTCATCTCCCCGGCGGAGACGAAGCGGGAGAGCTGCGCCACCTGGATCGGCAGGCCCTTGAAGCGCTCGGCGAAGGTCCGGAAGTGCTGGCGGGCGAGCAGCGTCGTGGGCACGATCACCGCCACCTGCTTGCCCGAGATCGCCGCCGCGAAGGCCGCGCGCAAGGCCACCTCGGTCTTGCCGAAGCCGACATCGCCGCAGACCAGCCGGTCCATCGGCCGGCCGGCATTGAGGTCGTCCAGCACCGCGTCGATGGCGTTGGCCTGGTCCTCGGTCTCCTCGAACGGGAAGCGGGCGGCGAATTCCCCGTAGAGCCCCTCCGGCGCCTTGAGGGCCGGCGCCTTCCGGACGAAGCGCTGGGCCGCGACCTTGATCAGCTCGCCCGCCATCTCGAGGATGCGGCGCTTCATCTTGGCCTTGCGGGCCTGCCACGCGCCGCCGCCGAGGCGGTCGAGGGCGACCTCGGCATCCTCCGAACCGTACCGGGTCAGGAGCTCGATGTTCTCCACCGGCAGGAGCAGCAGGCCGCCGGTATATTGCAGCTCCAGGCAATCGTGCGGGGCGCCCGCGGCGTGGATCGTCTTGAGCCCGACGAAGCGGCCGATGCCGTGATCGGCATGGACCACGATGTCGCCGGGCTGGAGCGCCTGAACCTCCAGGATCACGTCCTGGGGCCGCTTGGCCTTGCGCTTCTGGCGGACCAGCCGGTCGCCCAGGATGTCGCCTTCGGAGACCACCGCGAGGTCGCCGGCGGTGAAGCCCGCCTCCAGGCCCCAGACCGCCACGGCCGCGTCGGTGCCGCGCTTGAGCGCGTAGACGTCGGTGAGCCGGGTGATCGCCACGGGCTTCCTGAGGCCGTGGTCGGTGAGCACGCCGCAGAGCCGGTCGCGGGAGCCGTCGGACCAGGCTCCCAGGATCACGTGATGACCGGATCCCTGGAGGTCGCGGATATGGGCCACCGCGGCGTCGAACACGCTGGTATTCTCGTCGGCCCGCTCCGGCGCGAAGTTTCTTCCGGCCTTGGCGCCGCAATCGATCACGGCGCGCTCGGGCGATTCGGGCTGCGCGAAGGGGGTCAGCCGCGCCACCGTGGCGGCGGCGATCCGCTCCTTCAGCTCGTTCGGCATCAGGTAGAGGGCGCGGGGCGGCAGCGGCTTGTAGGGAGCGACGCCGGCCTGCGGCGACTTCATCGCGCCCTCGCGGGCCTGGTAGTAGTCCTGCACGAGGCTGATCCGCTCGGCGGCCGCGTCCTCGACCTGCGGGTCGAACACCAGCGGCACGCCGCCGAGATAGTCGAACAGCGTGTCGAGGTGGTCGTAGAACAGCGGCATCCAGTGCTCGAGGCCGGCGTAGCGCCGCCCCTCGCTCACGGTCTCGTAGAGGCGGTCGTCCCGCGTCGCGGCGCCGAAGCTCTGGATGTAGCCCTGGCGGAAGCGCCGGATCGTCTCGGTGGTGAGCTGGACCTCGCTCATGGGCATCAGGTCGAGGGAGCGCAGCTGCCCGGTGGTGCGCTGCGTCTCCGGGTCGAAGGCGCGGATCGATTCCAGCGTGTCGCCGAAGAAGTCGAGGCGGATCGGCGCCGGCAGGCCAGGCGGCGACAGGTCGAGGATGCCGCCGCGGACCGCGTACTCGCCCGTGTCGCGCACCGTCCCGGTGCGCAGGAAGCCGTTGGCCTCGACCCACGCCACCACGTCGTCCATCGCCACGACGTTGCCGATCGCCGCCGAGAACGCCTCGCGGGCGATGTGGGTCCGGGGCGGAACCCGCTGCACCAGGGCGTTGACCGTGGTGCAGAGGATCCGCGGGCGGTCCTCGGCCGAGCGGGTGCGGGCGAGGCGGGCCAGCGCCGTCATCCGGGCGGCCGCCACCGCCGTGGTGGGCGAGACCCGGTCGTAGGGCTGGCAGTCCCAGGCCGGCAGGCTCATCACGTCCATCTCGGGCGCGACGAAGCTCAAGGCCGCCTGGAACGACGCCGAGCGACCGGAATCGCGCGCCACGTGGACCAGCACCGCCGGCGCATCGACGGTGGGCGCCAGGGCGCGGGCGAGGTCGGCCAGCGCCAGGGCGTCGAACCCTTCCGGGGCGCTCGCCAGAACCGGGCTGTCGCCGCGCTTGAGGGCGTCGATCGCCTTGGCGAGCGCGGAGGATTTCGGCAGGGCGAAGCGCGCGACCTGCGGCTTGACGACCGGCTTGGCGACGGGGGCGGTGGGCTTCGGCTGAGGCTTGGCCATCGGGTCTTTCGCGGGGAGGCCCGCCGGGCGCGTCAGGGGGCGACGTCGGGTGGCGTTAGCCGATCGGGCCGTCGCGATAAAGCGTCCCCGCGGTCACGCCCGGACGCACCCTATCTGGCGGTCCTGCTGCGGCAGGGAACGGTGGTCGTCTTTGCGAGCGCAGCGAAGCAATCCAGGGCAGCGCCATGGCTCCCGAAGTCGCGCCACCCTGGGTCACTTCGCTCCGCTCGTGATGACGGAGCGCGCCGCAACAGCCGAAAGCCGCGATGGGATGCGGTCGAAGCCCCGGCCCGCCCCTCACGCGTCCGGACCGACGATCTCCGCCAGCGCCGCCTCGACCCGGCCGCGGAAGAAATCCGCGTTGGGCATGTGCTCGGTCATCGCGGCGGCCCGTCCGGTCGCCTGCCGCAGGATCTCGCCGCGCAGCGCCGGATCGGAGCGCTCCATCATCTCCAGCATGATGCGCACCACCAGCTCGGTGGCGATCGAGCGGGCGGGGTGGTCGTAAGCGGGTTTCGGTTCGTCCATCGCGCGGCCCCTCAGGAATGGATCGGCGCATCGTGCCGGTGGAACGCCCGCACCCGCTTCCAGACCGCCGTGTCGTAGTTCGAGGGCGTCTCGACCTCGCCGGTGAGCCACTTGAACAGGTCCCGGTCCGGCACCTCGATCAGCGCCTCGAACTGGTCGAGCTCCGCCTCCGACAGGATGCCGATTTCGGCATCGGCGAAGCGGCCCATGATCAGGTCCATCTCGCGGATGCCCCGGTGCCAGGCGCGGTAGAGGAGGCGGCGGCGGCGCGGATCGAGATCGGCGCTGGTTCGGGTGGTGCCGGACATGGCGGTCGGACCTCGGCTCGGACAACGGGCAGGGTCTAGATAGGCGCCCGGGACCGGCGGATCCAGAATGGCGATGCCCCGGGGGGAGTTACAACCGGCACGCGAGGGGACAAAAACGAATTGCCTCCGGCGGGCGGTCCGTTATCTCGGGCGGCAACGCCCCCGAACGGGGCGGCGAGCGGGAGTACGACGATGCCGAAGGCGATCCGGGTCTACGAGTACGGCGGCCCCGAGGTGATGCGCTACGAGGATGTGCCCCTGGCCGAGCCCGGCCCCGGGCAGATCCGCGTCAAGCAGGCCGCCATCGGCGTCAACTTCATCGACATCTACTTCCGCACCGGGGCCTACAAGTCCCCGCACATGCCCTTCACCCCCGGCAAGGAGGGCGCCGGCACCGTCACGGCGGTGGGCGAGGGCGTCACCCAGTTCAAGCCCGGCGATCGGGTCGCCTACGGCTCGGTGGCGGACGGCTGCTACGCCGAGGAGCCGGTGATCCCGGCCTCCGCGGCCGTGCCGATCCCCGACGGCGTCGACGAGAAGACCGCCGCCGCGATGATGCTCAAGGGCCTCACCGTCGAGTACCTGCTGCACCGGACCTACGCGGTGAAGCCCGGCGACACGATCCTGTGGCAGGCCGCGGCCGGCGGCGTCGGCCTGATCGCCTGCCAGTGGGCCAAGCACCTCGGCGCCACGGTGATCGGCACCGCCGGCAGCCCCGAGAAGGCGGACCTCGCCAAGCGGAACGGCTGCGACCACGTCATCCTCTACCGCGAGGAGGACGTGGCCAAGCGCGTGCGCGAGATCACCGGCGGCAAGGGCGTGCCGGTGGTCTATGACGGCGTCGGGCAGGCGACCCTGATGGGTTCGCTGGACAGCCTCGCGCCGATGGGGCTGCTGGCGAGCTTCGGCTCGGCCTCCGGGGCGATCACCGGGCTCGACCTCGGCCTGCTGGCCCCGCGCGGCTCGCTCTACGTGACGCGCCCGACGCTCGCGACCTTCTCGTCGAACCGCGCCACCCTGGAGGAGGCGGCCGCCCGCCTGTTCAAGGTGGTCGGCGACGGCGCGGTGAGGATCGCGGTGAACGCCACGTATCCCCTCGCCGAGGCGCAGCAGGTCCACCGCGACCTCGCGGGCCGGGAGACCACCGGCTCGATCGTGATGCTGCCCTGAGGCACGCGGCCATGACGCCCGGCAGCACCGACCTGCTCCTCGTCGTCGACGTGCAGGTCGACTTCCTGCCGGGCGGGGCGCTCCCCGTCCCGGGGGGCGACGCGGTGATCGAACCGATCAATGCCCTCCAGCACCGCTTCCGGCACGTGGTGCTGATGCAGGACTGGCACCCGGCCGACCACGTCTCCTTCGCCGACACCCATCCGGGGCGGGCTCCGTTCGAGACCGTAGCGCTGCCCTACGGGCCGCAGGTGCTGTGGCCCCGGCATTGCGTCCAGGGCAGCCGCGGGGCCGCCTTCGCGCCGGGCCTCGCCACCGACCGGGCGAGCCTTGTGGTCCGCAAGGGGCTGGACCCTCGGGTCGACAGCTACTCGGCCTTCCTGGAAGCCGACCGGACCACCCGCACCGGGCTCGCCGGGGCGCTGACGGAGCGCGGCATCACCCGCGTCGTCGTATGCGGCCTCGCCACCGATTTCTGCGTCGCCTGGAGCGCGCTGGACGCCCGCGACGCGGGCTTCGACGTCTGGGTGGTGGCGGATGCGGTGCGCGGGATCGACGTGGACGGGTCGCTGGCGCAGGCCTGGGCGCAGATGGAGGCGGCGGGCGTGCGACGGATCGCGGCGGCGGACATCGCCTGAGCGCCCGCGGAGCGGGCGGCGAACCGCCGCACGCCGCGCGGGGGACCGCCCCCGCGCCGACGCGTCGGCCCGGCATCGGCTTCCGGCAGGAGGCCCGTCAGGAGCCGGCCTGTCAGGCCAGCACCCGAAGACCAACGCGCCCACGGACACCGACCGCACGGGCAATCCCGGGATCGGCCCTGCGAAGGGGATGACCGGCGCTTACCCCGCGGACCTACGGGCGGATTCGACCTTCGGGGACGACGTCGACACCGAGACGACGCGCGACGGCGACCCGGACCACCAGCCGCGCAAGAACGCATGACCGAGAGGGCGTGACCGCCTGCCCGGGCCGACGCGGGCGATCCCCGTCAGCGGGCGCGGGCCACCATCTCGTCGAGTGCCGAATCGGCGAGATCGACGATGGTCGCCTGTTCG
>NZ_JBFUGA010000160.1:0-9184 GCF_056403155.1 Methylobacterium sp. P3_A11 | reverse complement strand
GGCCACGGTCTCGGCGCGGACCGGCGCGCGGCTCGGCCCGCTGACGCTCGAGGACGCGCAGCGTCTCGTGGCCGAGGGGGCTCCGGATGCACGCGTCGAGCCGGTCGACCGCGACCAGTGGACCGTCACGGCCCGGTACGACCCGCTCCGCCCGTTCCTGAAGGTCGCCCTCGGTGACGTCGCGGGGACCGAACTCTACGTCTCGCAGGTCACTGGCGAGATCGCCCTCGACACGACCCGGTCCGAGCGGGCCTGGAACTGGGTCGGCGCCGTCGCGCACTGGATCTACCTCACGCCGCTGCGTGCCCGGCCGGAGCTGTGGCGGACGGTCCTGCTCTGGCTGTCGGGCTTCGCCGCCCTGGGGGCGCTGAGCGGGCTGGCGATCGGGATCTGGAGCCTACGCCTCCGGCGGCGGTACGCGGGCGGGGCCGTCACGCCCTATCGCGGGCTCGCCCGCTGGCACCACCTCTTCGGCGTCGCGGGCGGGATCGGGCTCAGCACCTTCATCCTCAGCGGCTGGATCTCGATGAACCCAAACCGCTGGTTCTCGTCGAGCGCCGCGCCCGCCGCGATCCGCGCCGCCTATGCCGGACAGCCCCCCGCCCTCGGCCTCGACGCCGGAGCCCTGCGCGGCTTCGCCGGCCCCGGGACCCGGGCGCTGCGCTTCGCCGCCATCGGCGGATCGTGGTGGATCATCGCCGACAATCCGGCCGACGGCCCGACCAGCGTCCCGGCACGCCGCGCGGATGACGGCGCGGCCCTCGATGCCGCCGCGATCGCGCGGGCCGCAGCCCCGGCGCTGCCCGGCGGCGCGTTGCGCGCGGCGGAGCGCCTGAGTGCCTACGACCTTTACTGGTACCCGCGCGGGTCCGATCCGCGCCCGCTCCCGGTGCTGCGCCTGCGGTTCGGCGACCCGGACGCCACCTGGCTCCACGTCGATCCGCGGGACGGGACCCTTCTCCAGCGCCTGGATCGCTCGGGCCGGGTCAACCGCTGGCTGTTCGACGCCGCGCACCGCCTCGACCTGCCCGGGCTCACCCGAAACCGGCCGCTCCACGACGCGGCCCAGTGGACTCTGAACCTCCTGGCCGCCGGGATCGCCGTGACGGGGATCGTCGCGGGCTGGCGTAGGCTGCGCCGCGGCCTGCCGGCTCAGAAACCTCGATGACCGACGCGGCCCCTCAGAACCGCGCCGTCAGGAACAGCCGCACGTTCCGCCCCGGCAGCAGGATCTCGTCCTTTTTGAAGGACGTCGAATTGCGGATGTCGTCGTTCAGGAGGTTGCGGCCCTGGACCCCGAGGGTGATCGCGCTCGCCCCGTAGACCTTGGGATCGACCGCCTTGGTGTAGCTCAGCTCGGCGCGCAGGTCGTCGTAGCCGGGCGTCGGCGTCTCGTACACTGCCGTGGCGTCATGGCTGAAGGCGTGGAGCAGGTTCACGCGCGCAAACCACCCGTCGGCCCGCAGATAGACGCCGCCGCCGACCCGGTAAGGCGGGATGCGCGGCACGTTCGCGCCGTTGTCGAACTGGGCGCGGACGAAGTCGAACTGCGCCTCGATGCCGGCGAAGCCATTGCCAACCGGCACGAGGTCGTACTGGCCGATGATCTCGGCGCCGTAGAAGGTAGCGTTCTGCTGCTGGTAGACGATCTGCCTGTTGTCGGAGCCGACGCCGCAGGAGGCGAAGTCATCGTCGCAGGTGAGCCCCGTGTAGTTGCGGTAGATGAAGCCAGTATAGCGCGTGAAGTAGCCGGTCGCATCGAGGCGGAAGGGTCCCTCGGCCCGGCGGATGCTGGCCTCGACGGTCCGGGCGCGCTCCTTCTTGAGGTTCGGGTTGCCGATCTCGAAGGTCGCGGTGGCGTCGTGCGGCCCCTGCGAGAACAGCTCGTAGCCCGTGGGTCCGCGCTCGACATAGGAGCCGGTCAGGCTCGCCACGAAGCCGTAGGGCAGATCCTGCAGGGCGCCGATGCTGGCGCTCTTCGGGGCGAAGCGCCGGGTCCGCGCGTACTGGAACGGCTCCTGGCCGTCGACCGGCACGTAGTCCGCGGGGAACTGGGCGGCCGTACTCGACAGCCGGTCGACCTCGTAGCGCCCGGCCGCCTGGAGGCGCGTGCCCGGGCGCAGCTCAAGCTCCTCGAACAGGTAGACCGCGTTGGCGCGGGTCTCCGTCTTCGGCAGGAACGATTCGAGCTGCGTGTTGATCACGCGCCGGTCCGACTGGAAGCCCAGCGCACCGGTGAGCTTGCCGAGCGCCGTGAAGACCGGGACGTGCTGCAGTTCCAGGCGCCCCTCGGCCTCGCGGTTCTTGAAGATCGCCTGGACGCCCTCGATCCCGTCCCCGCCGATCCCGATCTCGTTGTGACGATAGACCGAGTAGCCGGCCCAGTAGCGGATCACCTCGAAGGGTCCGTCGAGGGGGCGGTACTCACCCCGCGACAGGACCCGGTCCTGGTTCGGGGTGAGGCGCGTCCGGTCCTGCTCGGCGACGCCGCCGGGGATCGCGTAGATCGCGTCGTAGTGGCTGACGGAGATGCCGACGAAGCCACGGTCGCCGATCGCCGAGATGCCGACCGCGCCGCCCTGAGACTCGTTGTAGGAATTCCGCTGGATGCCACCGGGGATCGCGTAGCTGTCGTTGGCGGTCCTGAAACCGTCGGCGTGGACCGCGACGCCGTCGCCGCCGGCATCCACCGTGGCGGCGCCCAGCCGGCCGTTATCCACGCTGGAGAATCCGCTGGTCACCTGCCCCTGCACGCCGTTCGCCGGGATGAAGGTCGGCACCCGGTTGTTGTCGGCCGAAACGACACCGCCGATGGCACCCGAGCCGTAGCGCAGGGTCGCGGGTCCGCGGATCACCTCGATCCTGTCGGCGACCAGCGGGTTCACCGGGACGGCGTGATCCTCGCCCAGGTCGGACACGCCGCCGTTGACGATGCCGTTCTCCTGGATCCGCACGCGGGCGTTGTCGAGGCCGCGGATGATCGGTCGCGAAGCCGCGCCCGGCGCGTAGCTCGTCCCCGAGATGCCCGGACGGTCGAACAGGGCGTCGCCCAGGGTCCGGGGCTGATCGCGGGCGATCTGATCCTGCGTCACCACGGTGACCGGCGAGAACGTGTTGGTCGCCACAGGCAGGATCCCGGTTGGAGCCGCGGGATCCGCGGCCGGCCCGGGGCGGGGTGCCTGGATCGGGCTCGGGCTCGTGACGCTGATCTCGTCGAGGGCGACGGCCTGCTGGGCACGAGCCGCGGAGGTGACCGTGAGACAGGCGCAGACGGTCGAGGACAGGACCGTGCCGGCGAGCAAACCGAAGCGACGCGAGGGAGACATCGAGACTCACACAGTGTTATATCGTTTCATTGTTGCGGCGCGGCGCCTTCGCGCAAGGCCAAATCCACCAGCCCTCCGACGCAGACAGGAAACGTTACATCGTTGCAACAACGTTCCTCGGAGCGACGAGAGTGTCATGCGGCGGCCGTCGGGTCGCCGTGATCGTCGACACCTGAGCGACGTGAACTTCGACGCCGACCTCGTGCAGGCGGGTGGCGCGGACCTGTCGCGGACCGACGAGCCGCTCGTCGAGATGACCGACGGCTGCATCTGCTGCACCCTGCGCGACGACCTCCTTGCGGAAGTCCGCCGCCTGTCGGAGGCGGGCCGGTCCGACTACCTGCTGATCGAGGGGACGGGCATCGCCGAGCCCCTGCCGATCGCCGCGGCCTTCTCGTTCCGCGACGAGGACGGGCGCTCCCTGTCGGACCTCGCCCGGCTCGACACGATGGTGGCCGTCGTCGATGCGGTGAACCTCCTGAAGGATTACGGCTCGGCCGCCTTCCTGCGCGAGCGCGGCGAGACCGCCGGCGCCGAGGATACCCGGGCGCTCGTGGAGCTGCTGGTGGAGCAGATCGAGTTCGCCGACGTGGTGGTGATCAACAAGGCGCGGGACGTCGCCGCCGATCACCTCGCCCTGGTGCGCTCGGTGAGGCGCGGGCTGAACGCCGATGCCCGCATCCTCGAGACCGAGCACGGGCGCGCGCCGCTATCCGAGATCCTCGATACCGGGCTGTTCGACGCGGAGGCGGCGCAGCAGCACCCGCTCTGGTTCAGGGAGCTGTCCGGCGCGCAGGAGCACGTCCGGGAGACCGAGGAATACGGCATCGCGTCGTTCGTCTATCGCAACTGGCGGCCCATCGACCCGGAACGCTTCAACGCCTTCGTCAACGCCACCTGGCCGGGCCTGATCCGGGCCAAGGGCCATTTTCAGGCTGGCGACGCGGCCGGACTGGGTCGGCGAGTTTTCCCTGGCGGGCGCCGTGGCGCGGGTCTCGGCGATGGGGTTCTGGCGGTCGGCGGTGCCGCGGCGGCGCTGGCCGGAGGCGCCCGAGCTCCAGGCGCGGCTGCAGGATGTCTGTAGCGCAGTCTCGGGCGATCGGTGCCAGGAACTGGTCTTCATCGGGACCGGCATGGACCGCGGCGCGCTCACCGCCGCACTGGACGCCTGCCTGATCGGGCCGGGCGCCGATCAGGAGCCATTCGATCCCGCGCCGTCCCGCGACCTCCCGGATCCGTTCCCCGCATGGCGCAGGGCAGCCTGAGCCGGTCGGTCAGGTCGCCAGCGCCTCGGCTTCGTCCTCGGCCTCGATCTCGGCATCCGCCTCGGTCGCCTGACCGGAGGCACCGGCCGCTTCGGCGAGGCCGCGGGCAGCCTTGCGCAGGAGCTTGCGAAGGCGCCGCCGGTCGGTCTTGTCGAGGTGGTCGAGCAACTCGGCCTCGACCTCTTCCTGAATGCGCTCGATCGCCTCGGCCTTGGCCAGACCCGCCTCCGTGAGCTGCACCCGGACTACGCGCCCGTCGCCCGATTCCGCCCGGCGCTCGACGATGCCGAGGGCTGCGAGGCGCGTCACGGTCTTCGAAGCCGTGGGCGGGCGGACACGCAGCAGCGCGGCGAGGTCGCCCATGGTCATCGTGCCGGCGGCGGCGAGCGCCTGCACCACCTGCTCCTGCCCGGCGAACAGGCCGAGCTTGGCCAGGCGGTCGCCGGTGCGGGCGCGATGCAGGCGTGCGGCCTGGACGAGCGCCCAGCCGACGCTGCGCACGCCGGGCGGCCGCATCTTCTTGGATGCGAGGCCGAGCACGGCCACCGCCTCATCCTGCTGATCGCGCTTCTGCTTGTCGCCCACCGGAGCGCCCGCGTTAGTGCCGGCGGCCGCCGGACGATCCTGAATCTGCACCGTCCACCCCCATCATGCGGCCGCCCGGGACGCTGTGGCGCTGACCGGTGACGCTGCGATGACGGGACTGGCGCGGATCGCCGCTCAGCAGTGCATGAGGCGCTGCAGTCGGTCCAGGATGTCTTCGCCGGTACAGGGGCGGGCGATGAACTCCGCACGCTCGGGCATGCGGTCCGGATCCGGGGCCGCGCGCCCGGACACGATCAGGATCGGCAGCTGCGGCCGCGCCTCGGCGACCGAACTCGCGAGGTCGAACCCATCGGTCTTGCCCGAGAGCTGCACGTCGGTGACCAGCCCGCAGATGTCCGGGCGGGCCTGAAGGATGCTGAGTGCCCGCTCCGCGGAGGCGCATTGCACGGTGTCGTAGCCGCCCTCCTCCAGCACGTCCCCGAGGTCCATGATCGTCAGCGCCTCGTCCTCGACGAGGAGGATTACCGGCCGATCGCCGCTCGAACCCGTCTGCTCGCTCGCCACTGTGTACTCCCTCAGGCAGCGTGCGGCCGCGAGGGCCGCCGCACGCGTCTTCAGCCGTAGGCCCAACGGTAGAAACGGTCCCGGGTTGCAGGCCTGTGCGGAGGCGCGCGCGCGGGCTTGTCGAGCGCGCGGTCACCGAGCCGAAGTCATCGGGCCGAAGCGGACGTCCGTTCGGTCACGACGGCGGCGACCGCCTCCACGAGACGGTCGAGCTCCGCCGCCGCGATCGTGAGGGCGGGGGTGAGATAGACGATGTCCCCGAACGGCCGTACCCAGACGCCGCGGGCGAGGAAGGCAGCCTTCAGGGCCGAGAGGTCCGGGACCTCGGTGAACTGCACGGCCCCGATGGCGCCGAGGATCCGGACGTCGGCAACCCCGGCCAGCCGCCGCAGGGGCTCCAGCCCCTCGGCGAGCCGGCTTTCGATCGCGCGCGCCTGGGTCAGCCGCGGCTCGCTCTCGAACAGGTCGAGGCTGGCATTGGCCGCCGCGCAGGCGAGGGGATTGGCCATGAAGGTCGGGCCGTGCATCAGCGCGGCTGCGGGATCCTCCGACCAGAACGCCTCGAACACCTCCGTGCGGGCCACGGTGGCGGCGAGCGCCATCGTGCCGCCGGTGAGGGCCTTCGAGAGGCAGAGGATGTCGGGGACGATCCCGGCCTGCTCGCAGGCGAACAGGCTTCCCGTCCGGCCGAAGCCGGTGAAGATCTCGTCGACGATGAGCGGCAGGCCGTGGCGGCGCACGAGCCGGGCGACGGTCGCAAGCACCTCCGGCGGATGCGTCCGCATCCCGCCGGCGCCCTGGACCAGCGGCTCGACGATCACGGCGGCCAGGGTCTCGCGGTGGGCCGCAAGCGCGGCGTCCAGCGCCGCGGTTTCCGCAGCCGTTCGCGGCAGGTCGCAGAAGAGCTGCGTGGGCAGGTAGGCACCGAAGCGGCGATGCATGCCCTCCTCGGGGTCGCAGACCGACATCGCCCCCATCGTGTCGCCGTGATAGCCGCCGCGGAACGCCAGTACCCGCGTTCGGCCGGTCACCCCGCGGTTGATCCACATCTGCGCCGCCATCTTGAGCGCGACCTCCACGGCGACCGACCCCGAATCGCTGAGGAAGACGTGGTCGAGGTCGCCCGGCAACAGGGTGGCAAGGCGCGTCGCGAGCCGCTCGGCAGGCGCATGGGTCAGGCCGCCGAACATCACGTGGGGCATGCGCGCGAGCTGGTCGGCCACGGCGCCGGCAATGCGCGGGTGATTGTAACCGTGAACCGCCGTCCACCAGGACGCGATGCCATCCACCAGCTCGCGCCCGTCGGCGAGGACGATGCGGGTGCCGTGGGTTGCCACGGCCTCCAGGGGCTGGGCGGCCGAGCGCATCTGCGTATAGGGCCGCCAGAGGTGGCGCGCGGGCGTGTCGGAGGTCATGGATCCGGAATGGGAGGGCCTCGGACGGCGGTCAAGGGTTCGGCGCACGCCGCTTGACTTTGCCGGCGCGGCGGCTCCCATCCGCAGCCTGATGGACAGCCTCGACACCTTCGCCCGCGGGAAACTCAACGCCCTGGAAGCCGGCAGCCTGCGACGCCGGCTGGTGCCGACCGAGCGCGGCCCCGACGCCGCGGCGACCCGGCAGGGCAGGGCGCTCGTCTCCTTCTCGTGCAACGACTATCTCGGCCTGTCCCACCATCCTCGCGTGATCGCGGCGGCTCAGGACGCCGCGGCGGCGCACGGTGCGGGCGCCGGCGGGTCGCGGCTCGTGACCGGCGACCATCCCTATCTCGGGGCGCTGGAGGAGCGGCTCGCCCGCCACAAGGGACAGGAGGCCGCCCTCGTTTTCGGCAGCGGCTACCTCGCCAATCTCGGGATCACCCCGGCGCTCGCCGGGCGCGGCGACCTCGTCCTGCTGGACGCGCTGTCCCACGCCTGCATGTGGGCCGGGGCGCGGCTGTCGGGCGCGCGGGTGCTGACCTTCCGCCACAACGATCCCGGCGACCTCGCGGCGCAGCTCGCGGAGCACCGGTCCGGGCACGGGCGCGCCCTCGTCCTCACCGAGCGTGTCTTCAGCATGGACGGAGACCGGGCGCCCCTCGGCGACATCCTGGGCGTCGCGGAGAGCTTCGATGCCTGGACGCTGGTGGACGACGCCCACGGCATCGGCGTGGTCGAGGACGGACCGCGGGCACCGCTGGAGATGGGCACGCTGTCAAAGGCGCTGGGGTCGTACGGCGGCTATCTCTGTGCGTCACGGCCCGTGATCGACCTAATGACGAGCCGTGCCCGCAGCTTCGTCTACACCACCGGGCTCCCCCCGGCCTCGGCCGCCGCCGCCCTGGAGGCGCTGACCATCCTGGAGGCCGAGCCTGTGCGGCGCGCCCGCCCGCTCGCCCTGGCCCGGCGCTTCACCGCCCGCCTGGATCTCCCGGAGGCCGAGAGCGCGGTCGTGCCGGTGCTGGTCGGCGCGGCGCAGGAGGCGCTCGCCATCTCGGCGGCCCTGGAGGCCGCCGGATTCCTGGTGGTGGCGATCCGGCCGCCGACGGTACCGGACGGAACGGCCCGGCTGCGGGTAGCCTTCTCGGCAGCCCACGAAGAGGCGCAGGTCGATGCCCTGGCCGATGCCGTGGCGCGGCTCACCGGGCGCGCCTGACCGCGCTTCCCGTCCGCCGCGCCCGCACCTATACCAGACCCCCCTGACGGGGCGCGCTGCGCCCTGCAAGCCCGTCGACGATGAGCGGGTGAGACCCGGGATCGAGAGGACGACGCCCATGGATGCCAGCGCGCTGCGAGCCCTCCAGGCTCCGATCAAGGACAAGTACCGCGATGCGCCGGATGCCGCGGTCATCACCCTGAAGGCCAAGGGCACCCTCGACGACACCAAGATCGCCTGCAAGGTCGAGACCGGCCGGGCCATCGCGGAGGCCGGGCTCCATCCGGCGACCGGCGGTTCGGGCGCGGAGCTGTGCTCGGGCGACATGCTGCTGGAGGCCCTGGTCGCCTGCGCGGGCGTGACGCTCAAGGCGGTGGCGACCGCCCTGGAGATCCCGCTGCGGTCGGGCACGGTCAGCGCCGAGGGCGACCTCGACTTCCGCGGCACCCTCGGGGTCGACAAGGAGGCGCCGGTGGGCTTCCGCAGCATCCGCCTGTTCTTCGAACTCGACACCGATGCGCCGGAGGACAAGCTGGCGCAGCTTCTGAAGCTGACGGAGCGCTACTGCGTGGTGTTTCAGACCCTGAACCACAAGCCCGAGCTGTCGGTGGCCGCGACCACGGCCTGACGGAGGAGCGGTAATGGCGGGCGGCATCACCCAGACCGAGTACTGGAACGGCGAGGTCGGCACACGTTGGGCGCGTAACCAAGCGGTGCTCGACACGATGTTCGTCCCGCTGACGGAGGCGTTGTTCGCGCGGCTGCCGCTGCGCCACGGCGCGTCCGTCCTCGACATCGGCTGCGGCGCGGGGGCGACCACCCTGGAGGCCGCGCGCCGGGTCGGGGCCGGCG
>NZ_JBFUGA010000159.1:0-9295 GCF_056403155.1 Methylobacterium sp. P3_A11 | reverse complement strand
CACTCCCGGGGCGCGTTGTGGAAGCGTGGCTGTTCTGGCAGATCCTGTCTGAACGCGGACTGAGCGGTGCCGCGCGTCGCGGCGCGTCCCGTGTGCACACGGGATCGGAACCCGCGACAGCCCGATCTGTTACTCAGCCATCGCGGGGGCCGCGGTTGCCGCCAGCGACCGTTCCCCCCGCCGCGAGGAGTGTTTTCGAGATGGCCGGCAACGAGTTACCGCAGGGCGCACCCGTGGATCCGCTCGCGGATCCGCATCACCAGGCGCCGCACGCAGCGGCGGACGAGCGTGCCCAGTGGCGCGCCCTGCAGGGCGACGTCGAGGGGCTGGCCGACGTGGCGGCGGAACGCGGGCGCGGCCTGCTCGACGCGGCGCGGCTGCAGGCGCAGACCTATGTCGAGCAGCGCAAGAGCGACGCGGCCCACTCGGTCCACGATCTGGCCCAGACGATCCGCAATTCCGGCCGCGACCTCGGCGACAAGCCGAACGTGCGCGCCTTCTTCGACAGCGCCGCCGACGGGCTTGAGCAGCTCGGCTCCTCGATCGAACGCCGCAGCCTGGGGGACTTCTACAGCGAGGCCGAGTCCTTCGCCCGGCGCGCGCCGGTGGCGGTGGCGGTGGGGACCTTCGTGGCCGGCCTGCTCGCCGCCCGCTTCATCAAGTCGTCGAGCCTGCCGCCGGAGGCGCCGGACGGCGATGCCCGCGACAGCTTCCGGGCCTGACGCCATGGCCCAGGGTTCCGACCCCCGCCAATCGGGCTCCTCCAGCATCCAGAGCCTGATCGGCGATGCCCTGCGCGAGACGAACGAACTCGCCCGCAAGGAGATCGCGCTGTTTCGGGCCGAGATGGCCGGCAACGTCCGCCAGCTCATCGTCGGCCTCGCCTGCATGGTCGGATCGGCCGTGTTCGCCGTGGTCGCCCTGTTGGTCCTGATCGGCGCCTTCGTGAAGTGGCTCGCCACGGTCGTAGGCTCCGAATGGCTTTCGGCCCTGATCGTCGGCGGCGTGCTGCTGGTCATCGCCCTCGGGATGGCCCTGTGGGCGCGCAGCGTCCTCTCCCTCTCGACCCTGGCCCCGACGCGCACGACGCGCCAGGTCCGCCAGGATGCCCAGGCCCTCTCGGAGCGCGTGTCCGGATGAGTACGATGAACGACCTCGAGAAGGAGATCGAGGAGAGCCGGGCGCGGCTCGACGACACGATCGACCGCATCCAGGGCCGGCTCTCGGTGCCGAATCTCGTGGACGAGATGCTGGGCAACGCCCGGAAGGTGCCGGCCCTGAACAGCACCTACGACAGCGCCCTGGACGCGGTGCGCCGCAACCCCGTGCCGGTTCTGCTGATCGCGGCAGGCGTTGGCCTGCTGTTCAACCGGATGGCCCGCGACGCCCAGCGCCGGCGCACCGAGGTCTCGGCCGAGCGCGTGCCCACCCTGAACACCGGGGCGGCGCGCGGCTACGACCCCGACCTCCCGACGGTGCGCCCAGCTCGCGATCCGCTGGACACGACCGAGATCTGACGGCCGGGCGTGCCCCGGGACGAGACCCTGACGCGCCCGGCCGTTCGGCCGGGCAGGCCGACGCCGAAGGCGGGCCGCCGAGACCGACATCCGAGGACAGCGCCATGACCGACAAGCCGGGTACCCCCGCCACCCCCTCAAGCATCCCCGAGCCGCACGGCGCCCGGGACAGCAGCCTGCGGCCCGATCCGGCCGGCCTCGGCGACCCGCGCGGGATCCCCGGCACGGCGGCGGGGGACTTTACCCTTCGGCCCGATCCCCGCGGCCTGCACGACCCGCTGCCGCACGGCGCCGCGCCCCTCTCGGCCGGCGGCCATTCGAGCGGTGGCGCCTCCGCGGGCTCGCGCGTGGACGCGGCCTCCGCCACCGTGAAGGAGGGGGTCCAGGCGGCCGGCGACCGCGCCGCCGACCTTGCCGGACAGGCACGGCAGACGGTGTCGGACCTCGCTGACGATGTCGGCAGCCGCCTCGGCGACGCCGCCGATCACGCCCGCGACCGCGCGGCGTCCGCCTACGACGAGGTCCGGGAGCGGGCCGGCACGCTCCGCCGGCGCAACATGCGGGCGCTGGACGACCTGACCACCCAGGGTATCGACGGGCTCAACCGCGGCCGCACCGCCGTCGAGCGCTTCGTGGACGACAACCCGCTCCTCGTCGGCGTGGTGGGCGTGGCCGCGGGCCTGCTGCTCGGCGCGCTGCTGCCGCGCACCCGCCAGGAGGACCGGAGCATCGGCCCCTGGGCCGACGAGGTCCGCGACCAGGGCCTGCGCTACGCCCGGGAGGTGACCAGCATCGGCCGCGACTTCGTCCAGACCGCCCTCGATCCGGACAATCTCAACGCCGCCGCCCGCAAGGTCGTGGATCCGGACGGCCACATGCCGCCGGAGAACGAGCGGACACAGCACAATCTCTGATCCGGGTTCCGGCGCGGGCGAGTCACGCCAAACCGTCATCACGAGCGGAGCGAAGTGACCCAGGGTTGCGCTACGTCTGGTATCGTGGCGCCGCGCTGGATTGCTTCGCTTCGCTCGCAAGGACGGTGCGGCGCCGATCCCCAGTCCGGCACCCCTTTTTACCGCTGGACCGACCGGAATCCTGAATCAGTCGCGGTACAGCCCCGCATGGGCGTCCCGGAGCAGGTTCTTCTGCACCTTGCCCATGGTGTTGCGCGGCAGCTCGTCCACGAACAGGACGCGCTTGGGGCACTTGAACCGGGCGAGCCGGCCTTCCAGGGCGGCCTGCACCCCGGCCTCGTCCGGGCATCCCGGGCCGCCCACCACCACGGCGGTGACCGCCTCGCCGAAATCCGGGTGCGCCAGACCGATCACCGCGGATTCGACGACCCCCGGCAGCGCGTCGATCTCGGTCTCGACCTCCTTCGGGTAGACGTTGAAGCCGCCGGAGATGATCAGGTCCTTGCCGCGCCCGACGATGTGGACGTAGCCCCGCGCGTCGACCTTGCCGAGGTCGCCGGTGATGAAGAACCCGTCCGCCCGGAACTCCGCGGCGGTCTTCTCGGGCATGCGCCAGTAGCCCTGGAACACGTTCGCGCCCTTCACCTCGATCATCCCGACCGCATCGGGGCCGAGGGCCGCGCCGGTCTCCGGATCGACCACCCGCAGCGACACCCCCGGCAGCGGGAACCCCACCGTGCCGGCGATCCGGTCGCCCGCATAGGGGTTCGAGGTGCTCATGTTGGTCTCGGTCATGCCGTAGCGCTCGAGGATGGCGTGGCCGGTGCGGGCCTGCCAGTCCCGGTGCGTCTCGGCGAGCAGCGGCGCCGAGCCCGAGACGAACAGGCGCATGTCCTTGGCGACCTCGGGGGTGAGGCCCGGCTCCTTCAGGAGGCGGGTGTAGAAGGTCGGCACGCCCATCATGACGGTCGCCCGGGGCATCAGGCTCAGGATCAGCTTGGGGTCGAGCCGGGGCAGGAACAGCATCGTGCCGCCGCTCGCCAGCACCGTGTTGGTCGCCACGAACAGGCCGTGGGTGTGGAACACCGGCAGGGCGTGGATCAGCACGTCGTCGGCGGTGAAGCGCCAGGCCTCCACCAGCGTCCGGGCGTTCGACGCGAGGTTGTCGTGAGTCAGCATGGCGCCCTTGGAGCGCCCGGTCGTGCCGGATGTGTAGAGGATCGCCGCGAGATCGTCCGGACCCCGGGGCACGTCGGCGAAGTCGCCGCTCTGCTGGTCCGCCGCCTCCGCGGCGGTGCCGCGGCCCGCGGCGCCGAGGGTCCAGACCGCGCGGACGCGCGCGGCGGCCTCGGCCAGGGCGTCGCGCCGGGCCGGGTCGCAGACGAACACGGTGGGCTCGGCGTCTCCGAGGAAGTAGCCGATCTCCGCCGGCGTGTAGGCGGTGTTGAGCGGCAGGAACACGGCGCCGGCCCGGACCGCGCCGAGATACAGGACGATCACCTCCGGGCTCTTCTCGACCTGCACGGCCACCCGGTCGCCGGGCGCGACGCCCGCCGCCCGCAGGGCCGCCGCGTAAGCGCCGGAGCGGGCGATCAGGTCCGCGTAGGTGGTGCGGCGCCCCTCCGGGGTCTCGATCACGGTCTTGGCGGGATCGGGGACGCCGTCCCGCACCAGGGAGAAGAGGTGGTTCGTCATCGTGAGGCTGAGCTATCACGGGCTGCGTGTCTCGCGCACCCATAGCCGCCTGAAGGCCCTCTCGGCGAGCCCTTTCAGCCGGCCAGCCGCTGCCGCGACGACAGGAAGGCGCCGTCCGGGGTGCGCGCGGGGGCGAACAGCCCGAGCCCGGTGGGCGCCGGCATGCCGACATAGATCGCCTCCATGCCGCGCCGCCCGTAGGCCTCGTGCCAGAACCCGGAGCCCCTGGCGTCCCGGCCGAAGTCGCGCCACCACGTGCGGTGCGGCTCCGAGCGGGTGAAGCCTTCCAGGCTCTCCAGATCGCGCCAGTACTGGCGCATGCCGACATGGGTCAGCCCGAAGAACAGGTTTTCGTGGGCCAGCAGCCCGTCCGGCCGCGCGCGCACGGAGGCGGCGATGCCGCGGCCGAGGCCCATCAGCGCCAGCAGGCCGCGCCAGCGGGTGACCCGGAAGCCGAGATACACGACGACGAGGTCGGGATAGGCGGAGAGATCCACGGACCGGCGGACGGGGGCGCCTTGCATGGTGTGGCCTCCTGGGATTGTATGCGCCGTAAACATGCGGCGGTCTGCGTACAGTGTCAACATCTCCTTCGGGCAGGACCTATCACCATGGCGACCTGCGCGCCGCGCTGGTCTCGGCCGCCCTGGACCTGCTGGAGACCGGCGGCGAGGCGGCGCTGTCGCTGCGCGCGGCGGCCCGGACCTGCGGGGTCTCCGCGATGGCGCCCTACCGCCACTTCGCCAGCAAGGAGGACCTCCTCCAGGCCGTCGCCGCCCGGGGTTTCGAGGATCTCGCCGCAGGCCTGGAAGCGGCCGACGGATCGGCGGCTGGGGCGCAGGCCCTGGCCGCGCAGGGGGCGGCCTACGTGGCCTTCGCCTGCCGGCACCCGGCCCTGTTCCGGCTCATGTTCACGGGGGCCTGCCGGACATCGGACAAGGCGCGGGCCTACGGGATCCTGGAGCGGCGGGCGGGCGCCCTCGCGGGTCCGGCGATGCCCGCCGAGGACCTGACGCTCGCCGCGTGGTCGCTGGTGCACGGTCTCGCCGCGCTGATCCTCGACGGCCGGGTGCCCCTGGAGGGCGAGGCCGCGCAGGCCGTGGCCCGGCGCATCACCCTGGCCTTCGCCACCCGGTTGACCGCAGGCGTTCCATGATCCAGCCGTAACAAGTCCGATACCCGTCCGTGCGCGCAGCCCGTCGATCCCGTGGCGCCCCGCGCCCGCCCGAAGTCGTGCCGCGCCGGGTTGCTTCGCCCCGCCCGCGCAGACGGGGAGCGGGTCCGGCGTTTGAATCCTACGCCTCGGCGAGGACCACGGCCCGCGGCGGCGGCAGCTTGGCGCGCAGCTCCCGGGTCACCGCCGGGGCGGCGACCACGGTGCCGAGATTGGCGTAGGTCTCGTGGTTCCGCTCAATGGCGGCGAGGTCGTACAGGTAGTTGACCATCAGGCCGTGCGACTGGGCGAGCCCCTTCCTCGAAGTGTCGCCCAGGAAGTTGACCCGGTCGAGGCGCGCGCCGTTGCCGAGGTGGAACCGGGCCACCGGGTCGAGGGGGCGGCCGCGCTCGTTCTTGGCGCGCAGGAAATAGGCCGCCGCGGCCGGGATCAGCGCCTTGCGCACCGTCTCGGCTCGGGCCTTGTCGGCGGCCCAGTCCGGATCGTCCAGCGCCCGCAGGGTCTCGACATCCTCGGGCAGCAGCCCCTGCGGGCTGTCGGCCCGACGCTCCCGGGCGAGCCACGTGGCGAAGCCCGGCACCGGCGACAGCGTCACGAAGGTCTTGAGCGTGGGAATCTCGCGGGTGAGATCCTCGACCACCTGCTTGATCAGGAAGTTGCCGAAGGTGACGCCGGCGAGCCCCTTCTGGCAATTCGAGATCGAGTAGAACACCGCCGTGTTGGCCGCCTGCGGCTGCAGGGGCTTGCGCGCCTGTGACAGGATCGGGGCGATCGCCGGGGCGATCTGGTCGGTGAGCGCCACCTCCACGAAGATCAGGGGCTCGTCGGCCAGCGCCGGGTGGAAGAACGCGAAGCAGCGCCGGTCCGGCGGCTCGATCCGGGCGCGCAGGTCGTCCCAGTCCGCGATGGCATGCACCGCCTCGTAGCGGATGATCTTCTCCAGAATATGCGCCGGCGTGGTCCAGTCGATGTGGCGCAGCACCAGGAAGCCGCGGTTGAACCACGAAGCGAACAGGTGCTCGAAGTCGGAATCGAGGCTGTCGACGGCATCCAGCAGGGCGGGGCCGGCCTCCTCGCCGGCACGCAGCGTCCGGCGCAGGTCGAACAGGTCCTCGCGCATCCGCACGAGGCTCAGCGTGCCGCCGCGGGCGAGGTTGAGGCGGCGGATCAGTTCCTGGCTGCGCGGCTCGGCGGCCTCGTGCAGGTCGCCGAGGCGGGCGCGGGACGGGGCGGCGCGGTAGGCGGCGATCGCCGCGTCGACGGCGGCGTGGTCCGCATCGAAGTCGAGGGCGATGGCCCGCAGGAAGGCGTGGCGCTCCGCCTGCCCGAAGCTCGCGTAGCGGTCGAGGATCAGGCGGGCCAGCGCCACGCCGGAGGCCTCGCCCCGCCGGGAGATCAGGTCCTCGCACAGCTTGACGAGGTCGCCGGCGCTCGCCCGGGACCCCAGGTCGCCGCGCCCGATCCCGATCAGGTCGCGGCCGCGCTCGCTGATGGTCTGGAGCAGGTCGCCGAAGAAGGAGATCGCCGCCATGACCCTCGCAAGACCCCCGTCGACCCGGATTCGAGACGCTGCCGGCCCCGCGACGCCGGCTCGTCGAGCGGGCGCGTGCGGAACCGGAGGATCCGGGAGCCGCCGGTCCTCCCGAGGAGGCCCGCTTCGCGTCCCGATCCGCCCGCCACTCTAAGGCGCCGCGGCCGCCGCGACCAGAGCTTGGCCGCGCGCGGATGGCCTGCGCTCAGCCTGCAGGAACACCGCGAAGGTGGTGTGACGGGCCGAGGCTCGGCTGTGTCAAAGCTGCTCGGCCACGGTGGCGAGGTCGGCCCGTTCCCGCCAGTCGCCGATGCCGTGCTGACGGGCGAACCGGAGTTCGGCCGCACGGCGGGCGCGCTCGGGGCCGCGGGCGCGCGTGATCGCCACGGAGCCGATCGTGAACGGCACCCCAAGGATCTCCTTGACGAAGTCGATGCGGTAGTTCGGCATCCCGTACTCCCTGATGCGGCGGTCCCGGCGCGGGATGCGCGGAACGGAACCGCCCTCTCGTTCGTAATCCGGTTCGAGAACCTGGATCGGCTCGATGCCCGAACCCGTGCCTGCGGCGTCCGCGCGTGCGCGGATCGGCGTGCACGGACCGGGCCGGTCACATCGAGGGCATATGGTGCGGCGGCGGCGCCGGTGAAGGGTGCCGGCGCGTGCCGGCAGGGATGCATCGCCGCAGCTTGCGCCGCGGCGCGCCCTGCCCGTATCGCTCGCGGCCCGGATCTCCTCCCGCACACGGACCCGACCATGGCCCTTCCGCGGCGGCGTGCCTGCCTGCCCTCGACCCAGCCGTGACCACGACGCTCGACGCGAAGGCCCGGCTCGGCCTGACGCTGATCGCCGGCGGGGCGGTCGCCAACATCTACTACAACCAGCCGCTGCTCGGCCTGATCGTGGCCGAGTTCGGAGACCGGGCCGCCCTGTGGGTGCCGACCACGGCGCTGGTCGGCTACGGGCTCGGCATCGTCGGCCTCGTTCCCCTGGGCGACGCCCTGCCGCGCCGCACCCTGATCGTGGGCCAATGCCTCGGCCTCGCCCTGGCGCTGCTCGCCGTCGGCCTCGCCCCGAACCTCGCGACCCTCGCCCTGGCCCATCTGGTGGTCGGCGTGCTGTCCTGCGCGGCCCAGCAGGCGGTGCCGTTCGCGGCCGAACTCGCCCCCGACGCGCGCCGCGGGCGGATCGTCGGACAGGTCATGACTGGGCTGCTCACCGGCATCCTGCTCGCCCGCACGGCGAGCGGGTTCCTGGGCGCGCATCTCGGCTGGCGGCCGGTCTTCCTCGTCGCTGCCGTCCTGGCCCTCGCCATGGCGGGCATCGCGCGGGTCACCCTCCCCCACACGCCGCAGACGCACCCGCTGCGCTACCGCGCCCTGATGCTGTCGATCCTCCACCTCGCCCGCACGCAGCCGGTCCTTCGCACGGCGAGCCTGTCGCAGGCGCTGCTGTTCGCCGCCTTCAACGCCTTCTGGGCGACCCTGGCGCTGCTGGTGGAGGGGCCGCCCTTCGGGCTCTCCGCCGCCGGGGCGGGGCTGTTCGGCGTGATCGGCGTCTGCGGCGCCTTCGTGGCGCCCCTCTCGGGTCGCTTCACCGACCGGCGGGGGGCGAAACCCGTGGTGCTCGGCGGCAGCCTGCTGGTCGCCCTGTCCTTCGGGGTGCTCTGGGCGGGGGGCGCGTGGTCGCTCGTCGCGGTGGCCCTCGGGGTGCTGCTCATCGATATCGGCATGAACGGGGCGCTGATTGCCAACCAGACCCGCGCCTATGCCCTGGTCCCGGGCGCGCGGGGCCGCATCAACACCGTGCTGTTCACGACCCTGTTCGTGTTCGGGGCGCTCGGCGCCTATGCCGGCTCGCAGGCCTTCCTGCTGGTCGGCTGGCCGGGGGTCTGCGCGGTGGGGCTGGCGTTCTCGGCGCTGGCGGTGCTCGTGGCCGCCCGCGACCCGCATCCGCCCGGGGTACGGTCTACCTGAGCACCCGCGAGAGGCGGCACCACGCCGCCGTCCCGGACGGCAGCCCGAAGCGCAGGCGCTCCGGGCGCTCCGCGAAGCGCCGCACCGCGATCCCGGCCGCGGCGAGGCGCCGGTAGAGGTCCGGCCCGTCCGGGAAATCCGCGGTCCGGAACAGGACGGTGCCGCCGACGACCCGGCCGCCGCCCCGGACGATCAGCCGGTCGAGGCGGCCCGCATCCGCCGCCCGCGCCCGGGCGGCCTGCGCGCGCCACTCCGTATCCGCCAGGGCGGCGCCCCCGATCGCCAGGGCCGGTCCCGACACCGCCCAGGGACCCAGCGAGGCGGCGATCCGGGCCGCCGTCCCGGGCTCGGCGACCGCGAAGCCGAGGCGCAGGCCGGCGAGCCCGTAGGTCTTGCCGAAGGAGCGCAGCACCACGAGGCCCGGCGCCAAGTCCGGTGCGGTGACGTGCGGGCACAGGCTCTCCACCGGCTCCAGGTCCGCTCCAGGTCCG
>NZ_JBFUGA010000158.1:0-9358 GCF_056403155.1 Methylobacterium sp. P3_A11 | reverse complement strand
AAGCTGTCCCCCGCGGCCGTCGTGTCGACGACCCGCGCCGCCGGCCCGGCCGGCACGGTGGTGTYGGCCGGGCCGTACAGCACCCGGGCGACCGGCCCCGATCCGTCCGAACCCTTGAGCACGATCTCGGCCCGGTCGCGGTGGCACAGGACCTCGTCCGCGCCCGCCGCACCGAACAGCCAGTCCAGATCCTCCGCCGAGGCGAAGATCAGGTCGGCCAGCGCCAGGGCCGCACGGAAGGCCGCCCAGGCCTCGTCCCGGTCGGGCCAGCCGCGGGGGCGGTAGTTGGTGTCGAAGGCGACCCGCCCGCCCCGCGCCCGCAGGCGCGACAGGGTCTCGAACAGGGCGGCGCGTCCGGTCTCGCCGTAGAGCGAGAGGCTGATGCCGGACAGGTAGACGAGGTCGTAGCCGGCGAGCTCCGCCTCGGTCTCGGCGGAGCCCGCCTCGGTGAAGAGGTCCCGGGCCGCGGCGCGGTCGCGCCAGTAGTGAAAGCTGCGCTCGCCGTCCGCATCCGTGCGGATGATGTAGAGCCCCGGCATTCGGCCCGGCAGCCGCCGGACCCGGTCGAGGCCGATGCCCTCGCGGCCCCAGGCGGCCGCCATCTCGTCGCTCCAGACGTCGTCGCCCAGCGCGGTCACGTAATCGACCGCGACGCCGAGGCGCGCGAGGTAGAGCGCGGTGTTCAGCGTGTCGCCGCCGAAGCCGCGGACCAGAGTCCCGTCCGGGCGCTCGGACAGCTCGACCATGCACTCGCCGATGCAGGCGACCCTCATGCGGTTCCTCCCGATGCGCGATGCCGTCTCCCCGCATTGTTCGGCCCGCTCTGTCAATCTCCCGCCCGGCCCCGATTCCCGCCGGCTCGATCCGGAGATCGGGGTGGCGCGACCGATGACTCGTTGTCCGGATAGCAATGATCATTGGCAGTAGAAATAATTCTGGATTTTATTGGAGAATCAATACAATTATTGTGTCGACAGTCTTGTCTATGATCGAAACGAATAAAACAAAGACTGAGTATTTTTGGTGTCATGAGCCATGGTCGGCGATCTGTGTGGAACAATCATGGCAAAGCGATCATGGAAAATCATACCTCCGAAACGCGAAGTGTTCCATGACGGGTCCACAACATGGCGGGGCGGGACGGGAGGCTGGGTGCGCCGGTGCCAGAGCGGTGGCGCGTCATGCAAGCCGGGCTGGGCGGCTTCGGACTGCCGGTGCCGCGACCGCGTCGAATCCGAAGCAATTTCCAAGATGGCGCCATGTCGCTTTTCAATAAGGCACTGTATGATGGTCGCTCCGGTGAAGATGTCGGTGCGTTTCTCGGAATCTGCTATGAATGAATTCTGAATTTTATGTAGAAAAATTATTCCTCGAAACTTGGGAATCGCCGATGCGATCCATGTGGTGCTGAGATGTTCCATACGGCCTTAAGTGCTCTGACGTTTTCTGCGGGCGAATTCCTGACCCTCACGGAAGGTCGCGGGATGAGTGGCGCCTGGAGCTGGGTTTTCGCGGGCGGGGAACTGGTCTGGTCTCCGGGATTCTACCGGCTGCTCGGTCTCGTCCCGAATGCCGCGAAGGCGCGCTACGACCTGCTGCTGAGCCTGATCCATCCGGAGGATCGAGCCCTGATGCCCACGCTCGCCGATATCCGGCAGGGCCAGRTCCCCCGCGAGGTCATCGTCCGGGTGATCCGGCCGAACGGCACGGCACGCACCCTCTCGCTGGCGATGGAGGTGCGGTTCTCGGCCGAGGGGCGGCCCGTCGCCCTCAACGGGACCGCCCTCGATGTCAGCGACCGCGAGCGCCTGGCCCGCCTGCGGCACGAGGACCGCCGCCGCCAGGGCGCGCTCTATCTCACCGAGCACATCACGACCTTCTCGATGGGGCTCGACCTCATCCGGGAGATCCCGTTCACGGTCGCCGAGGTCCACGGCCTGCCGCTCGACGAGATCTGCGCCGATCCGTATCTCATGGTCGTCCCGGAGGAACGCCGGGCCTTGCGGGCGGCGGCCCTGGAGCAGATCGAGCGGCGGGCGTTCTTCCAGGGCACGGCCCACGAGCGCCTCGCCAACGGCGAGCTCTGGCACTTCCGGATCCTCACGATGCCGATCTGGGACCCGGACGGAACCTATCTCGGCCGCGGCGGTCTCAAATATCCCGTCCGCAACCACGCACCGGCCCCGGTCGGCCTGCCCGAGGGGCTGGAGCAGTCGGTGGCCGGGCACCACCTGCGCGCCGCGCGGGCTCTCCTCGACTGGTCGATGATGGATCTCGCCCAGGCGAGCGGCCTGTCGCATTCCACGGTGCGGCGCCTGGAGGAGGATAGCGAGCATCGGGGCAGTCGGTCCCGCCTGCACGCGGTCGAGGCCCTGCACCGGGCGGGTGTCCGCTTCGTTCCCATCGATGACGGGACCCTGGCGGTCGCCCGGGCCTGAGCGCCGCAAGCGATCGGCGGGGCCGGCGCGCAGGATCCGTCCGACCACGCCCCCGGCGCCTCGGTGCGGATGCCCGCCCGGTCGGACCGGGTGCCGGATCGCGCCGCGATCCGGCACCCGGCGCGCCACTCCGCAGTGCTCGAAATGGCGGACCGCGCGGCCCATCGATGGCGGGCAATGCGGCGCGGATCGTGCTCAGGCCGCCTTGTGGCCGAGCTGGATCGCCTTGGCGATCTCCGAGCGCTTGGCGGCGTAGCCCGGGGCGACCATCGGGTAGTCGGCGGGCAGGCCGTACTTGGCCCGGTAGCGCTCCGGCGTGAGCCCGTGCGCGGTGAGGTGGCGCTTCAGGGTCTTGTAGGAGCGGCCGTCGATGAAGCTGATCAGGCCATCCTCCTGGATCGAGGCCTCGATCTGCGCCGCGGTCGGGCCGGTCCAGCCCGCACCCGATCCGGAGCCGCCGCCCTGCAGCACCGTGATGGCCGAGTGCACCTGGTCGATGAGAACCGGCAGGTCCCCCACGCCCACCGCATTCCGAGACACGTAGGCCGCAACCAACGATGTCGTGCACTTGATCAGATCTGTGTTCAGATCCGTCGACTTTTCGTGCAAATCGATAGTGTTCATGGATCCCCCAGTCGTGAGAAGCGAGGCATGAAGACTGGCGCATCGATAAAGCCGATTCCAGGATCAGCATTTACCGCCCAATCGTGCGCCAAATTGCTTCGCGTCTGCCAAGATTGGCACGTAACAATACAAAATCGGTACGATTTGTCTACAGTTTATCTCAAGATGATCTTTGAACAATTTTTGTTCCGGTGAGGCAACATGAGGTTGCTCTGCTTCGGATGCGCAGCAAATATTGCGCAGTGTCGATCTTTGGATCGGCCGCCTGTCGGCGATGACTTCGGATGGTCTCACGATGACGGGCTGCGGACCCACGAATCAGGTTTGGAGACAGGGCCTGAACGGGATCTCGACCCGCGACGGGCGGAGCCCCGCCCTGACCTTTCCGCCCCGCCGGACCGCGACCGACCGGGGCACGGCGGGAATCCGGGCTTCAGTCCGGCGATCCGAGGGCGGTCCGCACCGGCGGATGTCCGGGCGACGCCGCGATTAACAAAGTCATCAGCCAAGTTGTGGATCGTGCGCCCCGGGCGCTTCGCCGAACGCGCGCGTGCCGGGCGACGGGCTCCGGCCGTGACGGCACGGCGTCATCTGTGCGACCGACGCGTCGAAGCGCTTTCGAGGGCGACCCTATGTCCGGACCGTGTCCGACCTCCATGCCGCGCGCACTGTCGACGCGCGACGCGTTCGAGCCGGACGGCGCGGAGGCGGCCGGCGGCCGGACGGCGCCCCTCTGGATGCTCCTCGTCGGGCGGGCCGCGGTCCGCCGGCACTGGCACCTCATCGGCGCCATGGGCCTGCTGTGGTCGTCGCTCGGCATCCTGGTGGTGGTCGATTCCCTCGACGGGGCGCTCCACGTCCCAGACCGGTGGTTCGGCCTGATCCTGCTCGCGGAGGGCGTGAGTTCCCTCGCCGTCGGGCTGTCGGCAATCGGCGCCGCCCGCCGGCTGCGCCTCTTCAAGGGGGGCCTGCTGTCGGTCATGGCCGTCCTGATCATGATGGCCACGCGGCACAGCACCTTCCTGCTCGCCATGATCTTCGGCATCGCCTTCGTGGTCGACGGTCTGGTCCGGATCACGATCGCGGGCCTGCTGAAATTCGCCGGCTGGCGGGCGTCAGTGGCCCTCGGGGGCCTCAGCATCGCCTTCGGGGTGTTCCATCTCCAGCCGTGGCCGACGTGGTACGCCGGCACGGTGGGCTACTGCATCGGGATGTTCCTGATCCTGAACGGCGCCAACCTCGCGCTGGTCGGCCTGCGGACGCGGCGCCTGGGCGTCGCCGAGCCGGCCCTGTCCGGCGCCGCCGCCGAGCCCGGCTGCGCCGCCGAGCCCGGCGGCCTGACGGTCTATGTCTGGACGCCCACCGGGCAGGCGACGACGCCCGCAGGTCAGCGCCTGATCCGGCGCTACGTCGCCTCCGTCGACAAGGCGGGGCGGTTCTCCACGGGCCACGCCGCCCTCCTGCTGGAGGACGACCTCTACGTCAGCCACTATCCGGCGGTGGAGATCGACCGCTCACCTGCCAATCTGCGGTCGAGCCTGCGCGCCGGTCCCGAGAACGACGTGCCGGGGCGCTTCCTGCCCTCCCACGACGCGGAGGTGGCGGATTGGTGTCCGGCGACGGTGGCGGTGCGGCTGAACGGCATCGACGCCGCCCGGCTGCGGGCATTCTGGGCGCGCTACAGCGCGGACACCACCTACAACTTCATCAGCCGCAACTGCTCCACCACGGTGGCCCGGTCTCTGGACGTCGCCGTCGAGGGCGCGTTCAGCCGCGGCGGCCATCCCTGGCGGACGCTCGCCGCGGCGCTGACCACGCCGGAATTCTGGGCCGCCGCCTTCCTGCGCGGCGGCGCGCGGTCCATGACGTGGACCCCGGGCCTGGTGCTCGACTACACGCGGGCGCTGAGCGCCCTCGTCGATCCCGCTTCGCCGGTGCCGTCGATCGCCTGGAGGCGCGTCGGATGGCGGGTCCTGCGCAACTGGCGGGCACGGAGCCTGACGCGCCTGGGCCGGATCGGCCGGCAGCCCGCCGGGACGGAGGCGGGACCGACCGAGGCCTGAGGCGGAACGCGCGCCCCCCCTCAGGGGGTCTTGCCGGCCGCGGCGGCGCGGCCGGCGGCGAGATCGGCCGCAATGGCCTGCATCACCGCGAGCGTCTCGATCTCGTCCTGCTCCGCCCCGTGGTCGCTGAGCTTCACGATCACCGTGCCGGTCTCGCGGTTGACGTAGATGTACTGGCCGTAGACGCCGATCGCCGAGATGTCGTCGTCGTCGCCGCCGGGCGCGTGCCACCACTGGGCGGAGTACTGCCAGCCGTCGACCGCGCGCTGGGCCGGCGTCATGATCCGCTCGATCCAGCGGGCCGGGATGATGCGGTTGGCGTTCAGACGGCCCTGATCGGCCACCAGCAGGCCGAGGCGGGCGAAGTCCCGGGCCGTCGCGTTGATGCAGCAGAACGCCTTCTCGATCCCGCCGGGCCGGTCGAGGTTCCAGGTGGCGTCGGCCTGGGCGCCCATCGGCTTCCAGATCCGCTCCGAGAGGATGTCGGCCAGCGGCCTGCCCTCGATCCGGGCGAGGATCAGGCCGAGCAGCTCGGTGTCGATGCTGCGGTAGCGGCCCTTGCTGCCGGGCTTGAACGCCAGATGGGCGTTGTCGCGCACGAAGGCCGTGATGTCTCGCGTCAGGTACATCCCGGCGGTGCCGGTCAGGGGGTGTCGGGGATCGTAGTTCTCCGGCACGGCGATCCCGCTCGCCATGTCGAGGAGGTTGCGCACGGTGATCTGTCCGAAGACCGCGCCGTTCTTCAGCTCGGGCAGGAGGGCGGAGACGCGGTCGGTCTCGGCGAGCTGGCCCCGCGCCACCGCGGCGCCCACCAGCAGCGAGACGACGGACTTCGCCACCGACCAGGACGGGAACAGCGTCTCCGGTCCGGTGCCCGGGCGCTGCCACTCGTGGATCAGTCCCCCGTCCTGCACCACCAGGAAGGCATTGGTGTGGGTGGCCTCCAGCACCGTCATCAGCGGGACCGTCTTCCCCTTCCAGGGGACGCGGTCGAGGATCGGGCGCGGCCGGGCCGGCAGCTCGCTCCCCCGTGCCGGGGCCTGGACGATCCGGCTCGGGAACCACGTGCCCACCGACGACGGCTCGATCACCGCCAGCGCCGTGAGGGTCAGGGGATCGGGGACGTTGATCAGCGCGGCGGCGGTCCAGGCGCAGCCCGCCACGGCGGTCGCGCCCGCCGCGGCGATCACGCCCCACCGGCGGCCCCGGCGTGTGCGGGCCGGAGAATCCGGGATCGCCGAGGACGCGGTCATGCTGGGTCTGTGTCGCTCTGAATCGTCGCCGTGGCGCGGCCGCTCCCGCGGCGGGGGCCGGCGCGCGGCCACCGTGAGGGGCAGGCCTTAACGAAAGCCCCACTCGGTCCCCGCCCGGGACGGACGCCCTCCGTCGTCGGTGAAGATCYCGGGCGCCGGTTCGGAAATGTTCATGGATTCTGTGGCGATGTGCCGGTCGTCCGCCGCGATCCTGCAGCCGCTTCGCCGCAGAGTTGGGCCGGCCCGTCGACTCCCCGTCTGCTCGGGCGTCCGATTCGAAACCGGTTCTCCACGCCTCGATCGCCCGATTCACGCTGCCCCGACAGCCCGAAAGGTCGCCGTGCCATGAATCCGTACCTGATCCTCGGGCTCGCCATCGGCGCAGAGGTGACCGCCACCCTCGCGCTGAAGGCCGCCGAGGGCCTCACGCGCCCGGGGCCGACGGTGATCGTGGCCCTCGGATACGGCACCGCCCTGTGGCTGATGTCGACCAGCATGGACATGCTGCCCATCGGCGTCGTCTACGCGATCTGGTCGGGGGTCGGCATGATCGGCGCGGCGCTCGGCGGCGCGTGGCTGTACGGCGAGGCGCTCAACCCGACCCTGCTGGCCGGTATCGGGGTGATCGCCGTGGGCGTGACCATCCTGGCCGCCGGGCAGGGCCAGCACTGACCACCGCGCATCCTCAGAACCGCCCCGCGATCGTCAGGCGCACGGCCGTGGGCTCCACCGGGTGGAGCACGCGGTCGACGAGCCCCTCGGCCGGCTCGCCGGGCAGGCGGGACACGTACGCGTAGGTGATCTGGTCGGACTTGCTGTTGGTCAGGTTCAGCACGTCCAGCGAGACGCTGATGCCAGTCTCGAAGTTATAGCCCACCCGGCCGTTGAACAGCGCGGTCGGCCGCGACCGGATCGCGTTGTCCTCGATCAGCGGACGCGGTCCGAAGTAGCGGAACCTCAGGGCGCCGAACCAGCCGAGCGGCTCGCCGAACGTGACGCCCGCCGACGCGATGGTGGTGGGGGCCTCAGGCACCCGGTTGCCCACCGGGTCGTAGTCCGAGAACCGGGCGTTGGTGATCGTCAGGTCGCCCTCCAGCGACAGCCAGGGCGTCACCGCGTAACGGTTCGTCCACTCGACGCCGAAGCGCCGGGTCGGGCGGCTCGGCTCCGTCGTGCCGCTATCCCCCTGGAACAGGTTCTCCGAGGCGAAGTCGAGCCGGAACAGGGCGAGGCTCGTCTCCAGCCCGGCGATCGAGCGGTTGCGCAGCCCGATCTCGTAGCCCGTGGACGGCACCAGGAACGGCGAGCGCGTGGTGTTGAACAGCGAACTCGTCGGATCGACGGTGGCGGTCACGCCGCGCACGTCGTTCGAGTGGAAGCCGCCGCCGTAATTCACGTAGAGTTCGGTATCGAACCACGGGCCGAGGGTCAGGCCCAGCTTCGGGTTGACGATGCCGTCTCGCGCGTTGCCGGAGTTGGCGGGTGTGTCCGAGACGACGCGCGCATAGTAGCCGTCCGCGCGGAAGCCGATCGCGGTGCGCAGCCAGTCGGTCCAGCGGACCCGGTTGTCGAAGTAGAAGGCCCCGCTTGTCTCCAGCACGCGATCGTCGAGCACGCCGGACCGGTACTGGCGGTTCGTGGTGTTGAACAATCCGACGCGGATCGAGTCGGTCCGGGTCTGAACGCCGATTTCGTTTTCCATCGGCCGCCCGAACAGGTCCCCCTGGAAGATATGCAACGCCTCGCCGCCGCCGATGATGCGCTGGTCGAGCTGGTGGAACTGGTCGCCGTTGACGGGATCGTTGAGGAAGTAGGTGAAGTCGTTGAACAGGTTGAGCTGCGAGCGGATCACGTAGGCCGAGGCCCTTGTCACGCCCGTGTCGTCCGTCGCGCTGAACTTGCCCGAGATCGAGAAGCGGGAAGTGTCGCCGCCGTCCGTGGGGTTGATCGTGCCGTAGCGGCTGATCAGCCCCTCGGTGACGGCCCGCTCCGGGATCTGGTTGGTCGCCGTCCAGCGCGCCGCGTAGGCCATGCCGGTGACCGAGAAGCCGTCGAGCGCCGTGCCCTGGCTGTAGCGGGCGACCCCGTTGATCTTGCGCAGCGCGTCCGGGACGACCCACGGCCCATCGTAGACCTGCGCCTCGCCAGCCAGGAGCAGGTTGCCCTCGCCCAGCGGCACAGTGGTGATCGACAGGGCGCGCTTGTAGCCGAAGCTGCCGATCGAGGTCAGGGCGACGTTCTTGGGTGTCGCGTCGAGGTAGTCGATCCGCACCGACCCCGCGGAGGCGAAGTCGCCGTCGCGCACGAAGTACGGCCCCTTGTGGAACTCCACCGCGCCGACGAGTTCGGGAATCAGGACGTTGATGTCGGCGTAGCCCTGGCCGTGGGCGTGGGTACGCATGTTGAGCGGCATGCCGTCCAGGGACAGGGCGATGTCGGTGCCGTGGTCGAGGTTGAAGCCGCGCAGGAAGAACTGGTTGGCCTTCCCCTCACCGGAATGCTGGGTGACGATCAGGCCCGGCACCGCTTCCAAAACTTCTCCGGGGCGGGTCACGGGGCGGCTGTTGACCTGCGGACCCGTGATGAGCCCGGAGCTGGCGGAGTCCACGGGCGTGCTGATCCCGCCGATGCCGGTCGTGCCTCCGACATAGCCTGCGCTCGCGGAGGGACCGATTTGCGGAGCCGCGGCCGCGGCGGGTTCGGCGGTCACCGAGATCTCGTCGAGTCGCGTCTCGGTGGGGTCCGGCCCGGTCCGGTCCAGGGCGGAGGCCGCGGATGTCAGGCTCGCCAGTGCGGCGAGGATGGGGAGCGCGGAGCGGCGGGCAAGACGGGTCACGGGATCTCGGGCGGCGGCAGTGGCACGTCACCGCGAACGAGGCCTCGGCGTCCGTGCTCGCGCGCGGGCGCCTCGACACCCGCCAGGACACCCCGCCCGGCGCGTTTCGCGTGTGACCACGGCTGACGGCAGGTCTCCTGGCTC
>NZ_JBFUGA010000157.1:0-9423 GCF_056403155.1 Methylobacterium sp. P3_A11 | reverse complement strand
CCGATGACGCGGCGCTTCACCGTCTCGACCACGACCTGCTTGGAGCGGCCATGGGAGAAGCTCTGACGCACGGTCCCCGCCTCGATCGGCCGCTTGAGGGACAGCGGCTTCGGGGAAGTCCTGTTCAGAGTCTTGTCGCCCGGGTTGTTCGTATCGCTCATTCAGCCTGAACCCTGAGGGTTTCCATCGTCCCGTGAACCGTCGCCCGGTGGCGCCGGCCAAATCTGTCCTGCGTCGTCAACGTGAGGCTTCGTCGATCCCGCCGATTCGGGCTGGATCGGGCTCCCCGGTCGCCGCGGCGGCGCCCTCGAAGGAGCGTAGCCGACGCCAACGCGACAGGCAGCCGGCAGCTCCGGCTCCTGCGACGAGCGCAGCGTGTATCACATGACCCCGACCCAAGGCCATGTCCAATTCGTCTTCGGACAGGTCATCGATGATCGGTATCCTCGACATGGCCTCGCCGTGTCGCCTGTACAAGGCCGCGGCGAGCTTGCGGCGACCGTCCGGGCTCGCCTCGGCGGCGTGGATCACCGCGATGGCGGCCGGCTGTCCGCCGATCGCGGCCTCGACCTTCGAGAAACCTGCGACAAGGCAGCCCGCCTTGTTAGCCATCGCGATGGCTTGCCGCAGATCGTCCCGGAGCCCCGCCACGATCCGGTCCGGCAGGTCGGGGGCGGCCGGGGTCGGCCCCTTGAACGCCCGCGAGAACAGGTTCTTCCGCACCGCCGTGGCGACCGCCTCGCGCCGGGCGCTCACCCACGCGCCGCGGCCCGGCAGCTTGGCGCGCAGGTCGGGGACGACGCTGCCGTCCGGCCCGCGCACGAATCGGATCATCGCCTCCGGGGCCTGGGCGACGCGCGTGACGATGCAGGTCCGCTCGGGCATGCGGCGGCCGGGGCCGGAATCGAGCCCCCCGGCCTCCGGCCCATCCTCGGGCAGGATCGTCTCGACCTCGGCCATCGCGCCTCCGCCGCCGGCTCTCGCCTCAGGCCTCGTTCGGAGCGGGGGCGGTCTCCTCGCCCTCGGCGGACTCGGCGCCCTCTTCGGTCTCCTCCGGCTCGGGCAGCGCCTCGATCCAGCCGGCCTTCAGGCGAGCGGCCATGATCAGGGCCTCGGCCTCGGCACGGGACAGGTCGAACCCGTCGAGGTAGCCGGCATGGCGCACCGCCTCGGGGCCGCGGCCCTCGGTGTAGCCGACGAGGTCATCGGTGGCGCAGCCCGCGAGGTCCTCGACGTTCTTCACGTCGTTCTCGCCGAGGGCCACCATCATGGGCGTGGTGATGCCCTCGATCTCGCGCAGCTCGTCGGCGACGCCGAGTTCGGTGCGTCGGGCGTCGTGCGCCTGCTCGATCCGGGCGAGGTGGTCCTGGGCGCGGGCCTGGATCTCGGTGCCGGTCTCCTCGTCGAGACCCTGGATGCCGGACAGCTCCTGGATGTCGACGTAGGCGATCTCCTCGACGTTGCGGAAGCCCTCCGCCGCGAGCAGCTGGCCGACGGTCTCGTCGACGTCGAGCGCCTCCATGAACACCTGGGTCCGCTCGGCGAACTCCTTCTGGCGGCGCTCCGATTCCTCGGCTTCGGTGAGGATGTCGATGTCCCAGCCAGTCAGCTGAGAGGCGAGCCGCACGTTCTGGCCGCGGCGGCCAATGGCGAGCGACAGCTGGTCGTCCGGCACCACCACCTCGATGCGGTCGGCCTCCTCGTCGAGCACCACCTTCACCACCTCGGCGGGCTGGAGGGCGTTGACGATGAAGGTCGCCTCGTCCTCCGACCAGGGGATGATGTCGATCTTCTCGCCCTGGAGCTCGCCGACCACCGCCTGCACGCGCGAGCCGCGCATGCCCACGCAGGCGCCGACCGGGTCGATGCTGCCGTCGCGGGAGATCACCGCGATCTTGGCGCGGGAGCCCGGATCGCGGGCCACAGCCTTCACCTCGACAATGCCGTCGTAGATCTCGGGCACCTCCTGGCCGAACAGCTTGGCCATGAACTGCGGGTGCGAGCGCGACAGGAAGATCTGCGGCCCGCGCACTTCCGAGCGCACGTCGAACAGGTAGGAGCGGATGCGGTCGCCCGGCCGGAAGGTCTCGCGCGGGATCATCTCGTCCCGGCGCACGATGCCCTCGCCGCGACCGAGATCGACGATCACGTTGCCGTACTCGACGCGCTTCACGATGCCGTTGAGGATCTCGCCGATGCGGTCCTTGTACTCGTCGAACTGGCGGGCGCGCTCGGCGTCGCGCACCTTCTGGACGATGACCTGCTTGGCCGACTGCGCGGCCACGCGGCCGAAATCGAAGGGCGGCAGTGTGTCGGAGATCACGTCGCCGACCAGGGCGCCCGGGTTGTAGCGGCGGGCCTGATCCAGGGTGATCTCGCGGGCGTCGTTCTCCACCTGATCGACGACCAGGAGGTGTCGCGACAGGCGCAGCGCCCCGGTCTTGTTGTCGATCTCGGCGTGCACGTCCGTCTCGGCGCCGTAGCGGGAGCGGGCCGCCTTGGCGATCGCCTCCTCCATCGCGTCGATCACGATGGAGCGGTCGATCACCTTCTCGCGGGCGACCGCGTCGGCGATCTGGAGGAGTTCGAGCCTGTTGGCGCTGACGACGGCCATCGGTGTCGGTCCTTCTCTTCCGTCAAATCTTCGGGCCGGCCGCCGGGCGGCCGACACGGGGGTCTCAGTGCAGGGAGTCGCGGTCCTTGAGCCGGGACGCCTTGGTCACGATCGGCTTCTTGGGGCCGGTCCGGGGCTGCTTCTCGGGCTTGCCCGCGGGGCTGGCCTTCTTCGGCCCCTTCGGCCGGAAGGGGCTGCGCGCCGGCGGCGGCGGGCTCTCCGCGTCCGGGGCATCGTCCTCGACCTCGTCGGACTCGTCCTCGGCGGGCGGCCCGCCACGGCGGAGCGACTCGCGAATCAACTCGTCGGTGAGGACGAGATGGGCCTCGGCGAGGTCCTTGAGCGGAAGGTCGATGCGGCTCGGGAGCCCTTCCTTCACGTCGGGCAGATCGATCGGCACGGTAAGCCGCGCCGGATCCGGCGCGCCGAGGATGCCGCGGAAGCGCTTGCGCCCGTCCAGCGGCGGGCTCAACTCGACCTTGGCCTCGTAGCCAACCCAGCGGGCGAAATCCGAGATCCGCACCAGGGGTCGGTCGATCCCCGGCGAGGAGACCTCCAAGTTGTAGGCCCCTCCCACCGGATCGTCGACGTCGAGGATCGGCGAGATCGTCCGGCTCACCGCCTCGCAATCCGCGATCGTGAAGGTGCCGTCCGGACGCTCCGCCATGATCTGCACGGTGCAGCCGTTGATGTTGGACATCTTCACCCGGACCAGCCGGAAGCCCAGACCCTCGAGCGGCCCCTCGATCGCCTGCGCGACGCGCGCGGCGACCCCGGCCTCGCGGACGAGGCGCTTCTCGGACAGATCCCCTTCGATCTCGGACGACATGGAGTTCAGCGCGCAACCTTCGCGGCGTTCTGGTGGTCGGCCCGCGGCGTGCGGCCTTCGCGGCGAGAGACCCGTGCGGCGAAAAAAAAGAGCGGACCCGGTGGGGCCCACTCCCGAACCGCAGCCTCTCGACTGCCATCAGAACTGTTGAAGGTCAGATAGCCGCGGATCGTCGAAAGTTCAAGGCCGTTCCGTCAGCCGCACCGCGGCACCCGCCCCTCCAGGGGGTAGGCCGGGTCGTTGTAGCCGGGCGTCGTCGGATGTCCGGCGGCCACGAACCCGTCGACCAGCGCCTCGTCCTCCGGCGTGAAGGCGTAGTCGAGGGCGCCGAGATATTCCTGCCACTGCGCCTCCGTCCGCGGCCCGGCGATGACGCCGGTGACGAGCCGGTTGTTCAGCACCCAGGCGGTGGCGAACTGGCCGGCCGTGATGCCCCGCGCCTCGGCGTGTTCCTTCAGGGTCCGGGCGATGCGCAGAGATTCGGGGCGCCACTCGGTCTGCATCATCCGCGTGTCCTGGCGGCCGGCGCGGGATTCGGCCGGCGGCGGGGCGTCCGGGTCGTACTTGCCGGTGAGCACGCCGCGGGCGAGCGGCGAGTAGGGCACGACGCCGAGCCCGTAATGGGCGCAGGCCGGCAGGTGCTCGGTCTCGGGCATGCGATTGAAGGCATTGTAATAGGGCTGGCTTACCACCGGCCGGTCGATCCCCAGCTCGTCGCAGAGCCGGCAGATCTCGGCGACCCGCCAGGAGCGGTGGTTCGAGACGCCGAAATGGCGGATCTTGCCCGCCCGCACGAGGTCGGCCATCGCCCGGACCGTCTCGGCGAGCGGCGTGTCGTGATCTTCCTTGTGCAGGTAGTAGATGTCGATGACGTCGGTGCCGAGCCGGCGCAGGCTATCCTCGGCGGCCCGCATCACGTGGACCCGCGACAGGCCGCGGTCGTTGACACCCGAGCCCGTCGGGTTGGCGACCTTGGTGGCCAGGATCCAGGCGGCGCGGTCGCCCTTGATGGCCCGGCCGGTGATCTCCTCGGAGCGGCCGTCCGTGTAGACGTTGGCCGTGTCGATGAAGTTGACTCCCGCCTCCCGGGCGTTGGCGACGATCCGGCCGGCGGTCGCCTCGTCGGTGGGGCCGCCGAACATCATCGTGCCGAGGCAGATCGGCGAGACCTTGAGGCCGGAGCGGCCGAGATTGCGGTACTGCATGGGATCCATCCGGTGTCCGTCGTCCCGCTATCTCGCCACTGCGCGGCCGAGGTCAACCGTGCCGGGCGACAGGGCCGTGTAACCTGAGCCCGGCCGCGGCGAACCGACCCGTGCCGGCACCGGAGCCCGGGGGCGGCCGTTCTCGCCGTGGCGCCTGCCGCAAGGCGGGTCGCCGCCGTCCTTCACCGAAGATGAGCCTGTCCGAGACCCATGATCGACCGCTCGGCCATCCTTCCCGAGATCCCCCGCCCCTGGCTCGATCGGGCCGGCCGCCTCTCCTGGCTGAAGCTCGTCGTCTTCGCGGGGTGCATCGCGCCGGCCCTGTACCTCGCCGCCGCCTACCGGCTCGACGCCCTGGGCGCGAAGCCGATCACCGCGCTGATCCACGCCACCGGCGAGTGGGCGGTGCGCTTCCTGCTGTTCTCCCTGGCGGTCTCTCCGCTCCGCCGCGTCGCCGACTGGTCCAGGGTCCTCGTGGTGCGGCGGATGCTCGGCGTCACCGTGATGGCCTACGCGGTGGCCCATCTCACCCTCTACGCGGTCGACCAGAACCTGATCCTCACCAAGGTGGTCTCGGAGATCGCGCTCCGGCTCTACCTGACGATCGGCTTCGTGGCGCTGATCGGCCTGATCGCCCTCGGCCTGACCTCCACGGATGCGGCGATCCGCACCCTCGGCCCGAACTGGAATCGGCTGCACCGGCTCGTCTACACGATCGCCGTTCTGGCCCTGGTCCATTACTTCCTGCAGTCGAAGATCGATGTCACCGATCCGGTCTTCTCGGCAGGGCTGTTCCTGCTGCTCATGGGCTGGCGGGTGATGCGGCGATTCAGATGGCCGGAGCGGCCCTGGTCGCTCCTGCTGCTCGCGATCCTCGCCGGCCTCGCCACCGCGGGGCTCGAGGCCGCCTGGTACGGGCTCGCCAGCGGTGTCCCGGCCAACCTCGTTCTCGCCGCCAACCTGGATTTCTCCGGCCCGATCCGGCCGGCCTGGTGGGTGCTGGCCGTCGGCCTGTCCCTGCCGCTCGTGGCGCTCCTGCGGGGCGCGAAGGCCCGCCCGGTCCGACAGGTTGCCGGCAGACACCCCGCCTCCGCGGCCCGTCCCGCCCCTGTTCGGGAACCCTTGTCGCCGCCGGCCTGATGCCGCAGAAACCGCTGCCGGCCCGCCGCCATCGGCGGTGCAGGACCCAGCGGAGCTTCCGAGACGCCATGCGCGGCACGTTTCTCCTGATCGCGGGCTTGCTCGCGCCGACCGCCGCCTATCCGGCCCCGTCCGCGAAGCCACCGAGCCCGACCAAAGCGGCGCCCACCCCGCCAACCCCGGCGGCGGCCGCACCGACCGTCGCTGCCTGCACGCCGCCCGAGCCGCCCCCGGCCTCCGCCCGGCCGATGAAGCCGGCGCTGCCGGCGAAGCCCGCCTGCCTCGACGCCAAGGAGGGCTGCCCAGGCTGGGAGGCCTACAGCTACAACGATGCGATCAAGGCCTATAACCTGCAGGCGCAGGCCTTCCGGCCGATCGCCGAGGGCTACGTGCAGAAGCTCAACGCCTACGTGAAGGCGAGCGCCGACTACGCGCAGTGCGAAGTCAACGCGATGCAGCAATAGTCGCCTGAACGGCGGCCGACCCGGCGTAACGACGGCGGTTCAGGCGCCCCGGGACATCCTCCAGCGATGGTGGCCGCGATTCCCGCGTGCCCGATCCCGCCGAGGCCCCCTTGCCCGCCCGTCATCGCCTCGCACGCACCGGATTCTGCGCTCTGCTCCTCGCCGCCGGCCCGGCCTGGGCCGCTGATTTCGACGGCCCCTATCCCCCGCCCCACGGCTACGGCGATCCGGTCCAAGAGGACGAGCCCGAGCGCCGGCCCCCGCCACCGCCACCGCGCCCCGAGCCGGAGTTCCGCGGCCCGCGCTTCACCGCCGCGCCCCCCGAGGCCTGTCGGGAGTTCGTCCGGCGGCGATTCGATCCGGACGGGGCGCCCGTGCTGCGCCGGGTGCGGGTTTGCGACGAGCCGGCCTTCGACCGCGGGCCGCCCCCGCCGCCTCCGCCCCCGGAGGACATCCCGCCCCGCCGCTGGGAAGGCCCGCGCTGGTAGGATGTGTGGCGGCTGGCTCCATGGCCCGCCACCTGACCGCGCATGGGCTGAAGCACTCCGCCGACGCGAGGTCACACGAGATCGCGCCGCCGTGGTCCGCGCGTGCGGCGCGCGGGCCGATGCAGGGCTTCAGCGACCGGGGTGTTCGATCGGGACCCGGCTCAGATCCGGGCCGGCGCCTTCTTCAGGGCGGCCGCGAAGGCCTTGAGCTGGCGGTTCAGATCCGCCAGCTCGTTCAGCGCGATGGTCTTGTGGCCGTCGCGGACCGCGCGATCGATGTCCTCGACCTGCAGGGCGACGAGGCGGCGTATGGCGGTTGCAACTTGTTGTCGGGTCATCGATTCGAGCGTCTCGTGGGTGCGTCCTGGCGGGCCTCGACGGACGGCCGGCAACGGGCCGTCGACACGGTTCGGTGATAGGCCGGTAGGCTTAACCGATGGTGTCCGCGCACCCACCCGTACACACGGGACCGCACCCTAGCGGCGCCCCCGCATCTCGGCGCGCCGCATCGGCATCGCGTCGATCGTGGCGAACAGCGCCTGCGGTGCGATGGGCGCCGCGGCGGTGAATTTGGCGCCCCCATCCTTCCCGATCAGGACCGCCCGGAAGCTGTCCGAGGGCAGGTCGAGCCGGGCGCGGAGGGCCTTCGCCTCCGCGCCGGAGCCGATCGCCTCGAGCACCACGAGATCGCGCTCGGCGATGCCGGTGCGCGCCGAACCCAGCGCCGCCCGCTGACCCGTGAGTTGGGTGTCCGCCGCATCGGGCGCCGACAGGACCAGCACCCGCGCGCGGTCGCGATAGGCATCGAGCGGCCCGGCAGAGGCCGCGCCCGCCCCGAGGACCGCCAGACCGAGACCCAGTGCCGTCGTCCGCATGTCGCCGCTCCGTGTTCACGCGCCGGGACAACGCACGGATCGGCCCCGGAGATCGCGCCTGCGCCTTTGCCGCGGCCGCCCCGCGCCCCAGATCGAGGCGGCAGCCAGAATTCGGGAGACCGTCATGACCACCATGAACCGCCGCATCGTCCTGGCCTCGCGCCCGCACGGCGAGCCACGAGCCGAGAATTTCCGCCTGGAGGAGGTGCCGGTGCCGCAGCCCGGACCGGGCCAGGTCCTGCTGCGCACCCGCTGGTTGTCCCTCGATCCCTACATGCGCGGCCGGATGAGCGACGCGAAATCCTACGCCGCCCCCGTGGAGATCGGCGCGCCGATCACCGCGGAGACCGTGGGCGAGGTCGTCGCCTCGAACCATCCCGACCACGCCGTCGGCGACCTGCTGACCGCCTTCGCGGGCTGGCAGGATTATTTCGTCACGGACGGCAAGGGCTCGCGCAAGGTCGACCCCTCCGTCGCTCCGCCGTCGACGGCCCTGGGCGTGCTCGGGATGCCGGGGATGACCGCCTATACCGGCCTCCTCAACATCGGCCGGCCGAAATTCGGTGAGACCGTCGTGGTCGCCGCCGCCGCCGGCCCGGTCGGGTCGCTCGTCGGGCAGATCGCCAAGCTGCACGGCGCCCGGGCCGTCGGCATCGCGGGCGGCCCCGACAAGTGCCGCTATCTCACCGAGGAGCTGGGCTTCGATGCCGCCGTCGACCATCGCGGCGCCGACCTGCCGGGCGCGCTCGCGTCCGCCTGCCCCAAGGGCATCGACGTCTACTTCGAGAACGTCGGCGGCGCGGTCTTCGCCGCCGTGATGCCGTTGCTGAACCCGTTCGCGCGGATCCCGGTCTGCGGCCTCGTCTCGGCCTACAATGCCACCGAGGTCCCGCCCGGCCCCGACCGGCTGCCCGGCCTGATGCGCGCCGTGCTGACCAACCGGCTGCACATCCAGGGCTTCATCGTCTGGGACTTCGCCGAGCAGGCGGAGACGTTCCGCAAGGAGGTCGCCGGCTGGATCCAGGAGGGCCGGGTCCGGTACCGAGAGGACGTAGTCGAGGGCTTGGAGAACGCCCCGGAGGCCTTCATCGGCCTGCTGAAGGGCCGGAATTTCGGCAAGCTGGTCGTGCGCGTCTCCTGAGCGCCGCTTGCTGCCGCTCCGGAACGGATATAGAACAAACGGATCCGGTGGCGCTGCGGAAAGCGGGCACAAGCCCGCTCCGCAGGTTGCCGCTCCGGAGGCCCGGGCGCATGGTTCGCGCGCCGCCGGGCAGGTGCCCTGTGAGATCCGTACGGTCAGGAGAGAGTGATGGCGGGCAGCGTCAACAAGGTGATTCTGGTGGGCAATCTCGGGCGCGACCCGGAGATGCGCCGCCTCGGCTCGGGCGACCCGGTTTGCAACCTGCGGCTCGCCACCTCCGAGTCGTGGAAGGACAAGGCGTCCGGCGAGCGCAAGGAGAAGACCGAGTGGCACTCGGTCGTGATCTACAACGACAACCTCGCCCGAGTGGCCGAGCAGTATCTGCGCAAGGGCTCGAAGGTCTACATCGAGGGCCAGCTCCAGACCCGGAAGTGGACCGACAATTCCGGAGTCGAGAAGTACACCACCGAGGTGGTGCTTCAGCGCTTCCGCGGCGAGATGACGATCCTCGACGGGCGCGGTGGCGGCGGCGGCGGCGACTTCGCCGGCGAGGACGATGGCGGCGGCCAGATCAGCCGTGGCGGCGACTCCGGCGGTGGCCGGGGCGGTGACCGCGGCGGCGATTTCGGCGGTGGCCGCGCCCAGGGCGGCGAGCGGCGGCCGGCCC
>NZ_JBFUGA010000156.1:0-9459 GCF_056403155.1 Methylobacterium sp. P3_A11 | reverse complement strand
CGTGAAGGCCACGACCCTGCGCGCCCTCGGGCTCGGGCTGGTGCCGACGCTGGCGCTCTCGGCCCTGGGCGGGCTTCTGCTCACGAGCCGGGCGCGCCGCCGCCTCGCCGCCACGGAGGCCGCCGTGGCCGAGGTGATGCGCGGCGACCTGGGCAAGCGCCTGCCGGTCGGTCCCCACGACGACGAGTTCGACCGGCTGACCCGGACCGTGAACCGGATGCTCGACGAGATCGAGCGGCTGCTCGGCGAGGTGCGCAGCGTCGGCGACGCCGTCGCCCACGATCTGCGCACGCCGCTCACCCGCCTGCGCGCCCGGCTGGAGCGCAGCCGGTCCCAGGCCCGGACCGTCGGGGAGTTCCGCGAGGCGATCGACCAGGGGCTCGTATGGATCGACCAGACGCTCGCCATGGTCACCGCCGTGCTGCGGATCGGCGAGATGGAGGACGGGCGGCGTCGCGGCGCGTTCACGCAGGTCGATCTCGGCGAGGTGGCCGCCGTCGCGGTCGAGTTCCACGCCCCCCTGGCCGAGGAGAAGGACATCCACCTCACGCTCTCGGTGCCCGCCGGGCCTTACCGCGTCCACGGTGACCGCGACCTGTGCTTCGAGGCCGTCTCGAACCTGCTCGACAACGCCCTGAAGTTCACGCCGCCCGGCGGGCGCGTGCGTGCCGCCCTGCAGCATGCCGACGACGCGATCGTGGTGACGATCGCCGACTCGGGACCCGGCCTGCCGCCCGGTGAGCGCACCCAGGTGTTCCACCGCTTCTACCGCGCCGAGACAGCCCGCCAGACGCCCGGCCACGGCCTGGGCCTGAGCCTCGTGGCGGCGATCGCCGAGCTGCACGGCGCCTCCGTGGCGATCCGCGACGCGGCGGGCGGCGGCTGCCATGTCGAGTTGCGCTTCCCGCACGCTGAGACGGACGCCGCCCGTCAGGCGGCCCCGTGAGTGCCATCCGTCACACGTGGCTCCTCATCCCCGGAATTCGCCCGTGAGGGTCTCGGCCGGGCCGGCGCGAAAGCCGCGGTTAATGCGCGGCATGCCAATGCCCTGCTACGAAACGACGCCTGTGTGGGGCCGATGAACCTGTTGCGGCGCGCCGGTTCCTTTCTGCGATCGGCCCGTACCTGGATCGCGCTCGGCGTCCTGGCCCCGTTGGGCATGGTCGTGACGTCCGGCCTGATGCTGTCCGACCTGCGCCGGGACGCCTGGGACAGGGCCGAACAGACATCCCGGAACCTCCTGCAGGTCCTGGAACGCGATATCGCGCGCAACATCGAGATGTACGATCTCTCGATCCAGGCCGCCGTCGACAATCTGAAGGTGCCGGGCCTCGCGGACGCCGATCCGCGCCTGCGCCAGCTGATCCTGTTCGACCGCGCCGCGACTGCCCGCGACATGGGCGTGATGCTGATCATCGACGAGCACGGCGACGTCGTCGACGACATCGGCGCCGTGCCGCCGCGCAAGGGCAACTACGCGGACCGCGAGTATTTTCAGATCCATCGGGTGAGCGGCCGACTGGGCCTTCATGTCGGTCGCCCGATCGTGTCGCGGCTCGACGGCGAGCGGATGCTCCCGTTCAGCCGCCGCATCGACAAGTCCGACGGCAGCTTCGGCGGCGTGGTCCTGGGCACCGTCAAGCTGTCCTACTTCATGCATCTGTTCAGCGAGATCGACCTCGGTCCGGACGGCGCCATCAACCTGTACCTGAGCGACGGCACCCGCCTGATGCGCTACCCCTACGCGGAGGCCGATCTCGGGGCGAACATCGCGCAGGCCTCGATCTTCAAGCGGTTCCTGCGCGAGGGGCGCGGCACTTTCGTCAGCACCTCCGTGCGCGACGGCATCGAGCGGAACTACACCTTCTCGCGGATCGCCGGCCTGCCGCTGATCCTGAACGTCGCCCTGTCCACCCGGGACGTGGAGGCGGACTGGTGGGCTCGGGCGACCGTCATCGGCAGCATCGTGCTGGTGCTGTGCGGTCTCACGATCGCCCTGTCGCTCCTGTTCGGACGAGAGTTGCGCCGACGGGAAGCGCTGCGGGCCGAGATGGCGGCTCTCTCGCGCACCGACGCCCTGACCGGCCTGCCGAACCGCCGCTGCTTCGAGGTCCTGTACCAGCAGGCACTGCTTGCGGCCCGGCGCGACGGCCAGCCCGTGTCGCTGCTCATCGTGGATGCGGACCATTTCAAGCGCCACAACGACCGCTACGGCCATCCGGTGGGCGACGCGATCCTGCAGGCCCTGGCGCGCTGCCTGTCGGCGAGCGTGCACCGCCCTCAGGATCTCGTCAGCCGCATCGGCGGCGAGGAATTCGCCCTGCTCCTGCCGGAGACGGACCGGGCCGGCGCCCTGCGCGTCGCCGACACGGTCCATGCCGAGGTCGCGACGCTGGCGGTCCCGTCGGCCGGGATCGGCGCGGGCGCCGTGACCGTGAGCATCGGGCTCGCCACCGCGCTGCCGGGCGGCGACCGGCACGCGCCCCTGCCAGACCTGTACCGCTTGGCGGACGGCGCCCTGTACGAGGCCAAGAATGGCGGTCGCAATCAGACCCGCAGCGCGACCGCGACCGCGCCGGCGCCACCGCCCCAGAAGGGCGGCCTGCAACTGGTGAAGACGTCCTGACGGCGCCCGGCGGCGATCGCGCTGCGGGGCTAATTTCTTGACGGAATCGACACCAACCCTGTGATCTCATCGCGCCGATGGCTGACGCATCGGCCCGTGCCGCCCGTCGTCATCGCGCCCCGACGACGGATGGGCACCGGACCCGCCCGTCGGTTCAGCGATGCGCGTGAGGATCTCGCGTGGAATCCGGCCCCGCAAGCCGAAGGGTAACGAGGATGGACGACAGACGTGCGTCGCCCCGCAGACGAACGCTCCTCGAGGGGCACATCGAGCTCGCCGGCGGCGGTGCGATCGACTGCACGGTCCGCAACGTCTCGGAGGGCGGTGCCCGCCTGCGCGTCGTGAGCGTGATCGGCGTTCCGGACGCCTTCGTGCTGTCCTACGGGATCGCCAGTCAGCGCCGGTCGGTACGGGTCACGTGGCGCAGCGAGACCGAACTCGGCGTGGCGTTCGGCGACCTCTGACGGGGAGCCATGGCCGGACCCGTGTGGCAGAACCGTGGGGCCGAGCCAGGGGCTTCCACGCCCACCCGTGTTGAGGGGCGGATCGGATGGGCGTGGAAGGCCAGCGTCCGGCTGGTGACTCACCGATGACGCGACAGGGTTAACACTTCCTTACCGGCGACCGGAGGCGGGGACTGGCGCCGCCCGGTCAGGCGGTGCCGGAAGCGGGCTCGGCGCGCCGAGCCCGCAGCGTCTCGGCAATGACCACGCCGGTCCGCAGCACGTGGCGATGGGCGATGGCCCCGGCCGCGGCGGCGTCCCGCGCGTCGAGGGCCGCGAACAGGTCGCGGTGCTCCCGGGCGGATTCTTCCCAGCGGCTGCCGCTGGAGAGCGCGCGCAGACGTGCCCATTGAGCGCGCGCCTGGAGGGGCGCGTGCACCTCCGCCAGGGGACGGTTGTGGGCGGCGGTGACGATCGTCCGGTGGATCTCTTGGTTGAGGGCGAAATAGGCGTCGAGGACCTTGTCCCGATGCATGCGGTCGAGCTGGGCCTGCTTCCCGCGCAAATCGTCCATCAGGGCGTCGGAGATCCGCGGCGCCGCGAGTTCCGCGGTCAGCCGCTCGATGCCGGCCAGGGCCTCGAACAGCTCCAGGATCTCCTCGGGCGTCCAGTCCGGGACGCGCGCGCTGCGGTTCGGGTGCAGTTCGACCAGCCCTTCGGCGGCCAGCAGCTTGAGGGCCTCCCGCAGAGGCGTCCGCGAGACCCCGAGCGCGGCCGACAGGTCGGTCTCGACGAGGGTCGCGCCCGCCGGCAGCACGCCGCGGACGATCATGTCCTTGAGTCGGGCCGCCGCCTGCTCGTGCAGGCCGGCCCGCGGTAGCTGCGCGGTCGGGACGACCAGGGCCTTGCGGGGCCGACCCCGGCCACGTGCGACGACGTCCATCGATCCTCCCGCTCCCCGCGCCAGCCTAGCGCGTCCGACCCGCCGGCCGGTGACCTATTTCTCGCCCTCTTGGGATGACTTATCATGCAGTTGCGCAAATTGCATGCACCATGCAGAAAATACCTTGTTCCCCGTCCGGACCTGTCGGAAGCTCCGGCCGTCGGGGATGGATCTGATGCAGCGATCGAACGGCACGACGCGTCTGGGCATGCTGACGCCCTCGTCGAACAGCGTCCTTGAGCCGGCCACCGCCCATCTGCTCGTCGGGTGCGCCGGCGTGAGCGCGCATTTCGCCCGCTTCCGCGTGACGGAGATCGGCCTGTCGGCGGCGGCGCTGGACCAGTTCGACCCCGAGCCGATCCTGATCGCGGCCGAGCTGCTCGCCGACGCCCGGGTCGCCGCGATCCTGTGGAACGGCACCTCCGGCGCGTGGCTCGGCTTCGACGCCGACGAGCGCCTCAGCGCCGCGATCACGGACCGGACCGGCTGCCCCGCTTCCACCTCGGCCCTCGCCTTCCGCGACCTGTTCCGCGCCCGGGGCTACCGGCGGATCGGTCTGGTCACGCCCTATACCGGCGACGTTCAGCGCCGGATCCAGGCCAACTGGGGCGCGGCCGGCTTCGACTGCACCGCCGAGCGCCATCTCGGCCTGTCGGAGAACTTCGCCTTCGCGGAGGCCGGTCCGGAGGCCATCTCCGGCATGGTCCGGGCGGTGGCGGCCGCGGGCGTCGACGCGGTGGCGATCGTCTGCACCAATCTCGCCGGCGCCACGCTCGCCCCGGCCCTGGAGGCCGAACTCCGCGTGCCGGTGCTCGATTCGGTGGCGGTCACCCTGTGGAAGGGTCTCGGACTCGCCGGATGCTCGGCGGCGGACCTCGCCGCGCACGGCAGCGTATTCGCGGCGGACGGGGAGGGGCGGCCGTGAGCGCCGCAGCCGGCACCGCCCTGATCCTCGACGGGATCACCCAGCGCTACGGGGCGGCGCTCGCCGTCGACACCGTGACCCTCGACATCAAGGGGGGCGAACTCGTCGCGCTTCTCGGGCCTTCGGGCTGCGGCAAGACCACCCTGCTGCGGGCGGTGGCGGGCTTCCTGAAGCCGACGGAGGGGCGCGTGATCATCGGTGGCCACGCGGTCGACCACCTGCCGCCGAACCGCCGCACCGTCGGCATCGTGTTCCAGAACTACGCCCTGTTCCCCCACATGAGCGTCGCCGACAACGTCGCCTACGGCCTCGCCGCCCGGGGCGTCGGGCGGTCCGAGCAGAAGGCCCGGGTGGCCGAGATGCTGGCGCTGGTGCGCCTGGAGCACCTCGCCGGGCGCTTCCCCCGCGAGATGTCGGGCGGCCAGCAGCAGCGCGTGGCGCTCGCCCGGGCGCTCGCCGTGCGCCCCTCGATCCTGCTCCTCGACGAGCCCTTCGCGGCCCTCGACAAGAACCTGCGCCTCGACATGCAGATCGAGATCAAGCGCATCCAGCGCAGCGCCGGCACCACCACGCTGATCGTCACCCACGACCAGGAGGAGGCCCTGTCGATGGCCGACCGTGTCGCCGTGCTCAACGCCGGCCGCCTGGAGCAGTTCGCGGCCCCGACCGAGGTCTACGACCGCCCCGGGACGCTGTTCGTCAACACCTTCGTGGGCACGGCCAACGTCCTGCACGGGCGGCTCGCCACGGAGCCGGGGGGCGACCGCGTGGTCGCGCTCGAGGCGGGGGGCCTGCTCCCCGCGCGCACCGCGCTTCCGGACGGGACCCGGGTGGCCGCCTGCCTGCGGCCCGAGCACGTCGTCTTCGCGACGGACGGGGAGGGGCTCGGCGGCACCGTCGAGATCGGCCTGCCGCTCGGCTCCACGCTGGTCCACGAGATCCGACTGGACGGCGGCGCCCGCCTGAAGACCGCCGAGGCCAGGGCCGCGGGCGCCGGACCCCGGCCGCCCGGTACCCGCGTCTCCCTGCGTCCGACCGCGCCCGAGCGGGTCGGCGTCTTCCCCGATCCCCGCTCCTGAAGCCGAGCCGCCCGGAGACCCGACCATGCCCCTGCACCGCCGCAGCCTCCTCGCCGGCGCCCTGACCCTCGGCGCCGCGCAGGCCTTCCCCGGCCTGTCCCGCGCCCAGGCGCGCAAGCTCGTCTTCGCGACCTTCACGGGCAGCTGGGAGGAGGCCCACCGGGCCGTGCTGGTGCCGGCCTTCCGCAAGAGTTCGGGCGGAGACGTGATCCTCGATCCGATGCTCTCGGTCGACCAGATCGCCAAGGTCCAGGCGGCCCGCTCCAACCCGCCGATCGACGTGATGCTGCACGATCCGGGTCCCGCCCTCACGGCGATCGCCCAGGACCTCGTCGAGCCCTATCCGGTGGCGCAATCGGCGCATTACGGCGACCTGATCGCGGACGCGCAGGAGCCGATGGGTCCGGCGCCGTTCTTCCAGATCGTCGGGCTGACCTACAACCCAGAGAAGGTGAAGACGCCGCCGACCTCCTGGGCGGACCTGTGGAAGCCCGAATTCAAGGGCCGGGTCGGCATCACCAACCTCAACTCGACGCTGGGCACCGGCTTCCTCGTGGAGATCGCTCGGATGCACGGCGGATCGGAGACGAATGTCGAGCCCGGCTTCAAGGCTCTGGAGGCGCTCAAACCGAACCTCGCCGCGGTCGCGGCCAATCCGGGGGCGCTCGCGGCCCTCTACCAGCAGGAGCAGGTCGACATCGGGCCGGGCAATTTCAACGCGATCCAGATCCTCAAGGCCCGGGGCGTCCCGGTGGAGTTCGCGGCACCCAAGGAGGGCATCATCGCCTTCAAGACGACGATCCACATCGTCAAGCACACGCCGGTGAAGGAGCTGGCCTTCAAGCTGATCGAGGCCGCCCTCTCGCCGGAGGTGCAGGCCAAGCTGATGCAGAGCCCCTACCTGATCGTGCCGACCAACCGGAAGGTGGCGATGGACGGTGAGGTCGCGAAGGTCCTGGCCAAGGACGCCGACGAGCTGAAGCGCAAGTCGGTGTTCCAGGACTGGGCCGCGATCAACCGCAGCCGGTCGGCCTGGATCGAGCGCTTCAACCGGGAGATCCGGGTGTGACCGCCGACCCGGCCCTGGCGGCGACCGGCTCGGTCGCGGCGACCGGCCCGGTCGCGGCGCCCCTCCGTCCGGGCCGCGCCTGGACGGCGGCCTACGACATCCGACTCGCGCTGCCGCTCGGGGCGTTCTTCCTCGTCTTCTTCCTGGCGCCGCTGGCGCTCCTCGTGCTGGTGAGCTTCTACGCCGATCCGGGCATGTCCCGGTTCGGCCTCGACCAGTACGCCCGGTTCCTGCTCGACCCGTTCTCCTTGAGGGTGCTCGGGGCGACCCTGTGGCTCGGCGTCGAGGTCACGGCGCTCACGCTCCTCCTCGGCCTGCCGCTGGCGCTGCTCCTGACCTGGGCGCCCGGCAGGCTGCGCGGCCTGCTGACCCTGATCGTGCTGCTGCCGCTGCTCACGAGCGTCGTGGTGCGGACCTTCGCGTGGATCGTGATCCTCGGGCGCCAGGGCATCGTCAACGCCGGACTGCTGGCGCTCGGCCTCACCGACACGCCGCTGAAGCTGCTCTACACCGAGGGCGGCCTCGTCCTGGCGCTGGCGCAGGTGCAGATGCCGCTGATGGTGCTGCCGCTGGTCACCGCCCTGGCGCGGATCGACCCGAACCTGGCCGATGCCTCGGCGGCGTTGGGGGCGGGGGCGTGGCGCACGTTCGTCCGGGTGACGCTGCCGCTCTGCCTGCCCGGCATCGTCGCGGGCTGCCTGCTCACCTTCGCGGCCGCGATCACCGCCTTCATCACCCAGTCGCTGATCGGCGGCGGGCAGATGCTGTTCATGCCCATGTACCTGTACCAGCAGGCCTCCTCACTCAACAACTGGCCCTTCGCGGCGGCGATCGCGATCGTCTTCCTCGTGGCGGTGCTCGCCTGCGTGACCGTCTTCAACCTCGTGGGCCGCCTGTCGCGCGGCTACGCGCAAGCCTGAGGGGCGCCGATGAGGACCAGCCTGCGTCGCGACCTCGACTGGTTCAGCTTCCACGGCGCCGTGCTGCTGCTCGCCGGGCTGTGCCTCGTCCTGCTGGCGGCCCCGACCGTGATCGTCGTGGTGGTCTCGTTCACCAGCGGCTTCTCCCTGCGCTTCCCCCCGCCGGGCTATTCCCTGCGGTGGTACGCGGCCCTGGCGGACGCCGAGCAGCTCCGGGCCGCCGCCTGGAACAGCCTCGTGGTGGCGGGCTGGACGACCCTCCTGTCGGTGGTGCTCGGCACCGCCGCCGCGCTCGCCATCGCCCGGTCGCCGCGCCTGTCCGCGCGGCTCCTCGACAGCCTGTTCCTGTCGCCCCTCGTCCTGCCGGCCCTGGCCTTCGGGCTCGCCGCCCTGATGCTGTTCAGCCTCGCCGGCATCCCGGTCTCGCCGCTGACCCTGATCCTCGGCCATACCGTGGTCTGCGTGCCCTTCGTGGTCCGCACCACCGTGGCGTCCCTGTCGCAGATGGATCCGGTGCTGCTGGAGAGTTCGACCTCGCTCGGCGCCTCGCGCCTCTACACGTTCCGCAGGGTGACCCTGCCGCTGATCCGGCCCGGCATCCTGGCCGGCGCCTTCATCGCCTTCATGGCGAGCTTCGACAACGTTCCGGTCTCGCTGTTCCTGCGCGACGCCGCCACCGACATGCTGCCGATCCGGATGTGGCAGGACCTGGAGGGCCGCCTCGACGTCACGGTGGCGGCGGCCTCCAGCTTGCTGATCCTGGTGACCGTGGTGCTGGCGGTGGTGATGGAGCGGGCCGCCGGGCTGTCCCGCCGGCTCGCCGGCTGAGACCCCCGATGCGGATCCTGCTCCTCAACCCCAACACCTCCGCGGCGATGACAGTACGCATGGCGCGGGCGGCCGAGGCGGCGCTGGCCCCCGATGCGAAGATTACCGCGCTCACGGCGGCGACCGGCCTGCCCTACATCGCGAGCCGGGCCGAGGCGCAGCTCGCCGGCGCGGCCGTGCTTGAGACGCTGGCCGCGCACCAAGCCGGACACGACGCCGCGGTCATCGCGGCCTACGGCGATCCCGGGCTGATCGCGGCGCGCGAACTGTTCGACATGCCGGTGGTCGGCATGGCCGAGGCCGCGATGCTGAGTGCCTGCCAGCTCGGGGCGCGGTTCGCGATCGTCACCTTCGCGCCCGCGCTGCTGCCCTGGTACGAGGATGCGGTCGCCCTGGCCGGCCTGTCGGCGCGCTGCGCCGGCCTCTACGCGGTGCGCCGGCCGTTCCAGGCGGTGAGCGAGGTGCAGGACGAGTTGCGGCCCGAGATCCTGGCCCTGGCCGAGCGGGCGGTCGGGGAGGGGGCCGACGCGGTGATCCTGGCGGGCGCGCCGCTCGCCGGCCTCGCCACGACCCTGCGGGACGCGGTGCCGGTGCCGCTGGTCGACCCGCTGGCGGCGGCCCTGGGC
>NZ_JBFUGA010000155.1:0-9581 GCF_056403155.1 Methylobacterium sp. P3_A11 | reverse complement strand
AGCCCAGGGCGGCGAGCGGCGGCCGGCCCCGGCCGCCGGTGGCGGTGGCGGTGGCAGCCGCGGCGGCTACGACCTCGACGACGACATCCCGTTCTAGGCGCCGGCCCCACGCCCGGCATCCCAGTCCACTCGGACCGCGACGGGCCGGAGCCACAGCTCCGGCCCTTTTCCGTGGCCGCCTTGTCGTGGGCTGGCGCCGCACCCGGACGCAACCAGCGCGCGCATCGACCACCCGGATGCCACGGCGCGCCAACTTCGCCGATCGGACAGGGCGCTCGCCGTGCGCCCACCCGCCGCTACCTGAGCGCGCGTGAACGCGCCGGCGGATCCGGGACGGGACGCCGCCCGGCTCGCGCAGCCTTACAGGGACACCTCATGGACACGGATTCCGGCCACGGCCGCTATGCCTACAGCGCCCTCCCGGCCCGGCCGGTCTTCGACTGGCCGGAGGGCAAGCGGCTCGCCGTCTATATCGGGCTGAACCTCGAGACCTTCGCGTTCGGTGAAGGACTCGGCGCCGAGCTCGCGCCGGGCGGCCCGCAGCCCGACGTGCTCAACTACGCGTGGCGCGACTGGGGCAACCGGGTCGGTGCCTGGCGGATCGCCGGGATGCTGGACGGGCTGGCCATGCCCGCGAGCGTGCTGGTCAACAGCAACCTCTACCGGGACTGTCCCGGGCTGATCGAGACGTTCCGCGCCCGGGGCGACGAGATCGTCGCCCACGGCCGGACCAACGCCGAACGGCAGGGCGTCCTCGACGAGGCCGCGGAGCGGTCACTGATCGCCGAGACGACGGCCGTGATCGCCGCGCAGGAAGGTCGCGCGCCGGCCGGCTGGCTCGGTCCCTGGATCTCGCAGTCGCGGGTCACGCCCGATCTCCTGGCCGAGGCCGGCTACCGCTACCTGCTGGACTGGGACCACGACGACCAGCCGACTTGGTTCAAGACCCGGGGCGGCGGCCGGATCCTGGCGGTGCCCTATCCGCAGGAACTCAACGACATCCCCGCCATCGTCGCCCGCAAGGAGACCGGCCGCCAGTTCGCCGACGCCCTCGTGGACGCCTTCGACGAGATGCGGGAGCAGGCGCGGGCTGCCCCCCTCGTCATGGGCATCGCGCTCCATCCCTACATCGTGGGGCGCCCGCACCGCCTGAGGCCGCTGCGTCGGGCGCTCCAGCACATCGCCGATCACCGTGCCGACATCTGGCTCACGACGGCCGGCGCGATCGCCGACCACACCGTCGCGCAGGCGGCCGTCCTGGAAGGCGCTTAGCTCTTGAGCTGCTTGTTGCAGGCCGAATAGTAGCCGCCGCCCTTCTCGATCCACTTCTTGCCGCCGAGCGTGCCGGCGGCCTTGGCCGCGTTGTAGCTGTCGAGGCAGGTGTGCATCCGGGCCTTGCCGGCCGATTCCTTGGCGTATTTCGGATCGATGGCCCGGGGATAGGCCGCCGAACCCGCAGCCGCCATCGGCGCGGTCCGTGAAGCCGTCGGTGCCGGCGCGGGCTGCGCGGGCGTCGGCGCGGAGGGGGCGACCGGATTAGGCGCCGTGGTGGTGGTGGTGTCGGCGGCCGCGCCGCACTCAGCCTTGCGGAAGTCGTTCCACTTCTGCCCGTTGAGCGTCCCGGCCTGCTTGGCGGCCTGGTACTTCGTCGAGCACTCCTTCGTGGACAGCGCCGCGGCCGGCGAAGCGAGGGCTGCCATGCCGACGATCATCAGGGATGCGAAAACATAGCGAGACATGACGAAGATTCTCCGGGACACTATGCGGCGTCCCGGAAGAGATTAATACGGCTGTATCCTGTCGTGAATATGCAGCTTTGCGTTCAGGCGGGACAAGTCGGCGCCCGGGCATTGACCTGGCCCCCGGCGGCTGCGGATCCGACATGCGCCGCCCCGACGGCTGGCCGGATTGATCCGGGGCGTCGGGCTCGCGCAAAGCGGCGGAGCGGCCGTTAGGGACATGGATCCAGGGCCGCCGCGCGGGTTACCAGCCGCCATGAAAACGGCGCGGGCCGTCGTAGCCGCCGTAGCCCCGCTCATAGCCTCCGTAGCCGTAGCCCGGCCGCCCGCCATAGGGGCCGCGGGGACCGCCCCAGCCCCAGCCGCGATCGTTGGCCCGGCAATGGCCCCAGGGATTGGGATGGAAGCCCGGGCCGCAGCCGCCGGCCACACGCTCGATCCAAGCCCCGCCCTCGGGCGGTCCATAGCCGAACGGCGCTGCGTTCGCCGCCGGGGCGAACGCGAGGCCTGCGGTGACCACTGCGACCATGCCGAGAATCTTGGAGCGCATCATCACACGATCTCCTCAACCTGCGGTCCGGGCTCGCCGGACCGATGTCAGGAGGATGCGCCCGGCGCGGTGAACCGGATCCGGCCCGCGCATTCATCAGCCCGACGGCATCGGCCGGACGGGTGACCGGGCCGGGAAACGATCAGGCCGCCTGACGCTCGACCGGCGCCGAGGTGCCGGCCCGGGCGCGCGCGAACAGCTCTGAGCCCACCTCCGCACCCGCGGCCTTGACGAGCGTGGCCTCGTCGCAGGTCCGCGCCACCTGAAGGCCGAGCGCCGCGAGCCGCGCATGCTCCAGGCAATAGGCGGCGATCCGCGCCCGGCCATAAACTGGCATCGGCGCGAGCAGGCGTTCCCGCTCCGCATCGTCGGCGCGGAACAGCGCGGAGATCAGCTCGATCGGGACCGGGTACCGCGCCAGGGCGCTGGGGTGGGGTCGGTTTCCGTCTCGCGCCATGGATGCCTCGCCGCTTCATCGTGCGGTGGAAGCTTCGGCAACCATGGTTAATGATCGGTTGCAGTCTCGAATGTCCGGAGCGCGGCGGGGCTTCGGCTGCGCCGTCCTGCATCGGCGGTCGCGCGGACCGCGGAGGCCTCAGCGGCGCGGCGGGTCTATCCAGGCGGCGTGCCGGAGCCGGTCCGCGTCGCTCGTCAGGAGCCAGGGCCGCACCTCGGCCCAATGGGTCACCGTGCCCGGCCTTGCCCGCGCGATCGAGCCGGTGGTGACCGGGTCGCCCCACGTGGGCGCGCCCTCGGCGCTCTGGGCACGCGATGCGATCGGATCCGGCAGGTTGCGCGCGTACCCGACCACGACCGCCGTGAGGGCGATCCCGACCAGGACGAACGCGAGACCGTCGACGATCATGGAGCCGAGTCTCGGCATGGCACCCGCGCCTGTTCCCCAAGTCTCGGGGCTACGGCGGCAGGGTTAACGAATCATCCCACGACGCGCCGCCGGGTCGGCGCGTGCGCCTCGCCGCTCAGACGTTGCGCACGCCGCGCAGCGTCTTCAGGCCGATGCCGGTCGCCTCGAAGCCACCGTCGACGGCCAGCTGCTGGCCGGTCACGAACGAGGCGCGATCGGAACAGAGGAAGACGATCGCCTCCGCGAGCTCCGACTCGAGGCCGTAGCGTCCCAGGGGGACGGCGTCGTGGTAATCGGCCCGGATCTCGGGACTGTGGACCGCCTTCGCCATGGCTGTGTCCACCGGGCCGGGGGCGACGGCGTTGACGCGGATCCCGTGCTGCGCGAGTTCCACGGCCTGCTGCTTGGTGAGCTGCGCCAGCGCCGCCTTGCTGGTGCCGTAGGCCGTCCGCAGCGTCGAGGCGCGCAGCCCCGAGATCGAGGTGATGTTCACGACGGCACCGCCGCGCTCGGACAGGAGCGGGACGGCGGCCTGCGTGCACAGGAACGGCCCGGACAGGTTGACCGCGAGCACCCGCGACCAGTCCGCGAAGGTGGTCTCCATCAGCGGCTTGAAGATCGCGATACCGGCATTGTTGACCAGGGCGTCGAGGCGTCTGAATCGTTCGGAGACCTGCCGCATGGCCGCCGCCACCGCTTCGGGATCGGAGACGTCGGCGGTCACCGCCAGGACTGCTTCCGGCCGGTCGAGCCGGGCCGCCGCCGCCTCCACGCCCGGACCGTCAATGTCGAGGAGGGCGACGGTCCATCCCTCGGCGAGGAAGCGGGTCGCCGTGGCGAGCCCGATGCCGCGGGCGGCGCCCGTCACCAGGGCGGTCCGGGTCTGGGCGGTCGGAGTCTGGGCGTCGCTCATGGTCGTCTCCGTCGTCGTGGGCGTCGGCGGGGCCGGACGCCCGCATCGTCACCACGCCGTTCCATCCCGGCCTGGGGTTAAGGTCTGATTGCTACGACAGGCGACGACGGAGACCCAGACGCGATCGGCGAGGCGCATACGACAGGCCTCCAACGCTACGGGATGCACAGCCGCGTTCTGGAGCGCGCGCGACCGCACGCCGCGTCGCGTGCCGAGGTCGAACGGCAGGCAGGCAAAGATAGATGGAGGTGCGCGGGAGGGCCGGGCCGCCGCGGCGCTCAGAGCATCGGCATGCCGCCGGTCACCGGCACCAGGGCGCCCGACATGTAGCTGCCCTCGCGGGAGGCGAGGAGAACATAGGCCGGGGCCAGTTCGGCGGGCTGGCCGGCACGGCCCAACGGCGTCTGCGCGCCGAGCTGCGCGATCTGTTCCGGGCTCTTCACGATCGGCTGGATCGGCGTCCAGACCGGCCCCGGAGCGACGCAGTTCACCCGGATCCCCTGCGGGGCCAGAAGGTTCGACAGTCCGATGGTCAGGCTAGCGATGGCCCCCTTGGTGGCGGCGTAGATCAGCATGCTCGGATCGGCGACCTTGGCCTGCACGCTCGTGCTGTTCACGATCGCCCCGCCCGGCTTCATGTGCGGCACCGCCGCCTGGGTGAGGTAGTACATGGCGAAAACGTTGGCGCGGAACGAGCCCTCGATGTCGGGCGCCTTCAGGTCGTCGAGGCCGTCATTGACCACCTGCGCGGCGGCGTTGTTCACCAGGATATCGAGGCGCCCGAAGGCCGCCACCGTGCGGGCGACCAGCTCCCGGCACCGGGCCTCGTCGCGGATGTCGCCGGGGAGCAACAGGCAGCGGCGGCCGGCCTTCTCGACCCAGGTCTTCGTGTCCTCGGCATCCTCCTGCTCGACGTCGAGATAGGAAATCGCCACGTCGGCGCCCTCGCGGGCATACGCGATGGCCACGGCCCGGCCGATGCCGGAATCGCCGCCGGTGATCAGCGCCGCCTGGCCGGTGAGCAGGCCCTTGCCGACATAGCTGTCCTCGCCGTGGTCGGGACGCGGCGTCATCCGCGTGGTCAGGCCCGGGCGGGGCTGCTGCTGGTCGCCGGGAAGGGGCGGCCGCGGTCCGGCCTCGCGTGGGTCGTCGGTCATCGGCTGGGCTCCGCGTCGAAGGCGATACGCCCGATCTAGGGCCGCGGACGAGGCTGCCGCCTGCGCCCGGCCGTCACAGGCCGGGCCAGGGTGATGTACCGGCTCAGAACGCGCGGGTGCGCCCGGAATGCGGGCCGCCGTAGCGGCGACGCAGGAAGGAGACGACTTTCGGAAGAAGGAAGGCGATCAGGATCTTGCGCATGGGCAGGCTCGCGTCACGGTTTCGTGAGCGGGCAATGCTCGGGCCGCACTGCAGTTCCGCCCGGCGCGCCGGATCACAGCGCCAGCGTCAGGGTCACGGGCGCATGGTCGGACGGGCGCTCCCAGGCCCGGGCGTCGCGCAGCACATCGACCTTGCGGACCGTGCCGGCCAAGTCCGGTGAGACCCAGGCGTGGTCCAGGCGTCGGCCCTTGTTGGCAGCCGACCAGTCGGGAGAGCGGTAGCTCCACCACGTATAGATCTTCTCCGGCTCCGGGGTGAGGTGGCGCGCCGTATCGATCCAGCCCGCCTCACCGCGCAGGATCTCCAGCGCTTCTGTCTCGACGCGGGTGTGGCTCACCACGTCGAGGAGCTGCTTGTGCGACCAGACGTCGTGCTCCAGGGGCGCGACGTTGAGGTCCCCCACCAGAATGGCCGGACCGGAGACGCGCTTCCCGCCCCAGGCACGCAGCTCGGCCAGGAAGTCGAGCTTGTGGGCGAATTTCGGATTGAGGTCGCGGTCCGGTACGTCGCCGCCGGCTGGGACATAGAAATCGTGCAGCACGATACCGGCGGCCGCTCCGGCCTCCGGTCCGAGCACCGCCGAGATGTGGCGGGCATCCGGCCGGTCGCAGAACGGCATCACGCTTCGGGTGTGCAGGGGGAAGCGCGAGAGGATCGCGACGCCGTTGTAGCCCTTCTGCCCGGCGAACATCACGTGCTCGTAGCCCGAGCCGCGCAGGGCCTTCAGCGGGAAGGCGTCGTCCGGGCACTTGGTCTCCTGGAGACAGAGCACGTCCGGCTTGTGCTCCGCCAGGAAGCGCAGCACCAGGTTGATGCGCAGCCGCACCGAGTTGATGTTCCAGGTGGTGACGGTGAGTTGCACGGATCGGGTCTCGGATTCGCAAGGCGGTGTCCACGCGGGGTCGGCCTGCGATAGCCGATTTCCCGCGATGCGACAGTCCGGCCGGTCGACCGGCGGCGAAATGCCGTGCGCCTGCGTGCGACAGCCGCTATGCCGGCGTCTTGCCCTGCTCGGGCCCCTCGTCGAGGCCCGCCATGGCACCTGCCCGCTCACTCCTGTTTGCCGTCTACTGGGCTGCCTGGACCGCGCTGTTCCTCGTTCCCCTGGTGATCTTCGCCCTGGCCGGTGCGCCGGAACGGCCGATCCGGAAGGCGACACGCCTATGGGCGCGGGGCATCCTGGCCGGGCTCAGGCGCATCGTCCGCCTGCGCTACGTCGAGGAGGGGCGCGAGCACATCCCGGCCGAGCCGTGCCTGATCGTCGCCAATCACCAATCCGCCTGGGAGACCCTCGCCTTCCTGGTCCTGGTGCCGGACGTGGCGATCGTCGCCAAACGGGAGCTGCTGGCGATCCCGGTGGTGGGCTGGTTCCTGCGGCGCTCGCCGATGATCGTGATCGACCGCGCCAACGGCACCCAGGCCCTGCGCACCATGATCGACGCGGGCCGCGAGGCGGTGGCGGCGGGCCGGTCGGTCCTGATCTTCCCCGAGGGCACCCGCGGCGCGATCGGCGATCCCCTCCGGTTCAAGCGCGGGGTCGAGCTGCTCTATGGGCGGCTCGGCCTGCCGGTGGTGCCGGTGGCGCTCAATTCCGGTCTGTTCTGGCCCGGCGGCGCGGCGACCCGGTCCGGCACCGTTGTGGTGAGCTATCTCGCCGCCCTCGCCCCGGGCCTGCCGGCCGCGGAGTTCCTGCGCGGCACCGAAGGGGCGATCGATCGGGAGTTGAACCGGTGGCGGACCGGCGGGGCGGCCGGGCTCGGCGCCACCGGCGGGTAGATCCCGTCACGGCTGCGATTGCTGAATCTGCTGCTGCATCGCCTTGTCCTCGGCGCGCCCGTAATTGATGAAGAACAGGTTGCCGTCGACGCTCTTGCCCTTCTGCAGGTTCGAGAGCGTCACCGTGGTGACGTAGCCCTGCGGATCGGTGATCCGCCACTGGGACAGGGTCTTCATCTCGGCATCGAAGAACAGCTGGATCTTCGAGGTGCCGCCGAGGGTCGCCCGGTCCTCCAGGTTGATGCGCACGCCGCCCGGATCGTTGGCCACGTCGGTGACTGTCAGGTCGCGGGCGAGGTCGATCTTCTCGCGCAGCAGGAATTTCAGCGGCGTCTGGGTGATGAAATAGAGGTCCTGGGTGTTGAGCTTGCGGTCGCGCACCGCCACCGAGGTGCCGTCGGCCACCACCTCGAGGGGCGAGGGCTGGTCGTAGTCGAAGCGCAGGCGGCCGGGCTTGGCCAATGTCAGCTTGCCGCCGATCCGGCGCCCGTCGGCGCCGATCTGCATGAAGTTGCCCGTCAGGGTGGTGATGCCGTTGAAGTAGGCGTTGGCCTGCGCGAGCAGCGTGGCGGGATCCGCCGACTCGCCGGTGACGATCGCCGTCGGCGCGCCCACCGCAGCGACCTTGGGCTCGGGCGCCTTGTGCTCAGCCTTGTCGCCGGCCTTGCCGGGCTTGGCGCTGCCGGGCTTCGCCTCCTTGCTCGCCTCCTTGGCCTTGGGCGCGGGCTTCTTGGCCGGCGCGGGCGCCGCCGGGGCAGCCTGCGGCTGCGGGGCGGGTTCCTCCTTGTGGCCGAACAGGCTGTCGATGAACGCCCCCACCTGCGCCTCCGCTGGGTTGGCGGTCGCGAGCCACAGCCCGGCGGCGATCAAGGAGCCGGCTGTGCGGATGCGGCGGCCGATCATCGGCAGAGTCTCCTGAGGAACCGCTGGGCGGGCTCCGGCGGCAAGCGGGGTCGGAACATGAAGGTCGGCGGGCCGCTGCGGAACGCGCGCCCACCTCGTCCCCGCGCGCGGAGCGAAGCAAGGACGGGACGGGTTTCGCGGCGGCCCGTTAAAACCCCGCCCTGTGGCGAAGATGCGACGTCCGGGCCGCCCTGGAACGCGGCCCGGATCGCGGTCGCTCACTCGTCGTCGTACATCGCGCTCCCCATGCCGCTCGACATGTGGGCTGCGCCGGCGACCAGGATCTCGCGCTTGCCGGCATGGTTGGCCGGGCCGACGATGCCCTCGATCTCCATCCGCTCCATGATCGAGGCGGCGCGGTTGTAGCCGATCTGCAGGCGGCGCTGGATGTAGCTGGTCGAGGCCTTCTGGTCGCGCAGCACCACCTCGATCGCCTGCTTGTAGAGGTCATCGGACTCGCCGCCGGTCGCCGCCGCGAAGGCACCGATGTCGAAGACGGGGGCCTCCTCCTCGGACTCTTCGGACCGCTCGGCCTTGTCGGCCGCGGCGGCCTTGCCCCGGCCGGACCGGCCGCCCTCCTTGGTGGGCTCCTCGGGCGAATCGTCGGCGGTGACGGCGTCGAGGTAGCTGGGTCGGCCCTGGCGCTTGAGGTGGGCGACGACGGTCTCGACCTCGCTGTCCGAGCAGAACGGCCCGTGCACCCGGGTCGTGCGGCCGCCGCCGGCCATGAACAGCATGTCGCCCTGGCCGAGCAGCTGCTCGGCGCCCATCTCGCCCAGGATCGTGCGCGAGTCGATCTTGCTCGTCACCTGGAAGCTGATCCGGGTCGGGAAGTTCGCCTTGATCGTGCCGGTGATCACGTCCACCGACGGGCGCTGCGTCGCCATGATCAGGTGGATGCCCGCCGCCCGCGCCATCTGCGCCAGGCGCTGGATCGCTCCCTCGATGTCCTTGCCGGCCACCATCATCAGGTCGGCCATCTCGTCGACCACGATCACGATGTACGGCAGCGGCGCCAGGTCCATCGCCTCGTCCTCGTACACCGCCTCGCCCGTGTGACGGTCGAAGCCGGTCTGGACGGTCCGGGTCAGCACCTCGCCGCGATCGGCCGCCTCGGCGACCCGGGCGTTGTAGCCGTCGATGTTTCGGACGGCGATCTTGGACATCTTCTTGTAGCGCTCCTCCATCTCGCGCACGGCCCACTTGAGGGCGATGACCGCCTTCTTGGGGTCGGTGACCACGGGGGAGAGCAGGTGCGGGATGCCGTCGTAGACCGACAGCTCCAGCATCTTCGGATCGACCATGATCAGGCGGCACTCCTCGGGCTTCAGCCGGTAGAGCAGCGACAGGATCATGGTGTTGATCGCCACCGACTTGCCCGAGCCGGTGGTGCCGGCGACCAGCAGGTGCGGCATGCGCGCGAGGTCGGCGATGATCGGCTCGCCGCCGATGTTC
>NZ_JBFUGA010000154.1:0-9718 GCF_056403155.1 Methylobacterium sp. P3_A11 | reverse complement strand
GGCCGGGACCTGCGCCCGGTCCTGCCGCTGGGCCTGCCCGCCCTCGACGCCCACCTGCCTGGGGGCGGCCTCACCCTGGGGCCGCCCCACGAGATTGCGCCGGCCGAACCCGCGGACGGGATCGCGGCCCTCGGCTTCGTCCTGGCGCTCTGCGCCCGCCACCTTGCCGCGATGCCGGGGGCGGCGCTGGTCGCCGCCGCCCCCGGCCAGCCCCTGCCCCATGGTCACGGGCTCGCGGGGCTGGGCCTCGACCCGGCCCGGTTGCTGCTGCTGGAGGCCGGGGGCGACGCGGAGGTGTTCCGCGCGCTGGAAGCGGCGCTGCACGCCCGCAGCCTCACGGCGCTCGTCGGCCTCCTGCGGGAGGGCCTGCCGCTGAAGCCGGGGCGGCGCCTGCAACTCGCCGCGGAGGGATCCGCCCCGCCCCTCCTTCTGATCCTGCGGCCGGCCTCGGCCGGGCTGCCCAACGGGGCCGCCACCCGCTGGCGGATCGCCGCGGCGCCCGGAGCCCGGGACCGGTTCGGCGCCCTCGACAGGCCGCGCTGGCGGGCGCGGCTCGAACGCTGCCGCAACGGACGCGGCGGCGAGTGGCTTCTGGAGTGGGACCATGCCGCGCATCGTCTGCATCTGCCTGAGCCATTGGCCGGTGACGCGGCTGCGGCGGGCCGGCCTCGCGCCTGAGGCGGGACCTCTGGCGGTGGCGGCCGAGGGGCCTGGGGGCCTGCGGCTCGTGGCCCTCGATCCGCAGGCCCGCGCCCTCGGCCTGACGCCCGGCGAACTCCTCGGCCGCGTCCGGGCGCGGATCGGCGTGCCGCTCCAGGTCTATCCGGCCGATCCGGCCGCCGACCGGGAGGCCCTGCTGCGCCTCTGCCGCTGGGCGTCGGGCTACGCGCCGCTGGTGGCGCCGTTCGGGCCGGCGGAGGCGGCGGACGGGCTCTACATCGACGTCGCCGGGGCAAGCCACCTGCGCGGCGGCGAGGCGAACCTCGTCGCGGATCTGGCCGCCCGGCTCGCCCGGAGCAACATCCCGGCGCGGATCGCGCTGGCCGACACGCCCGGCGCCGCCTTCGCGCTGGCCAGCCAGGGAGGGGGCGAGGGGTGCGTCGTCCCACCGGGCGGCTCTGCGGAGGCCCTGCGGGGGCTGCCCGTGGAAGCCCTGCGGCTCGATCCCGGCACGGTCTCGGGCCTGAGGCGGCTCGGCCTGCGCCGGATCGGCGAACTCGACGCCCTGCCCCGCGGCCCCCTCGCCCGTCGATTCGGCGAGGCCCTGCTGCTGCGCCTCGACCAGGCCCTGGCCCGCAGGCCCGAGCCCCTGGCGCCCCTGTCGGACCCGACGGCGTATGCGGCGGCCCGCGGCTTCCTCGACCCGATCGGCCGGCAATCGGACATCGTCCGGACCGTCCGGGACCTGATGGCGGAGATCGCCCCCCGCCTGGAGCGGGACGGGCTCGGCGCCTGCGCCCTGCGCCTCGCCCTCCACCGGATCGACGGTGCGGTGCGCGAACTCGATCTCGGCCTGTCGCGTCCGGAGCGTCACCCTGAGCAAGTCGCGGCCCTGGTCTCCCTGCGCCTCGACCGGCTGGGATCCGCCCTGGACGCCGGTTTCGGCTTCGAGACGGTGGCCCTCGCCGTCACGGTGACGGGCGCCATGCCGGCCCGCCAGACGGATCTCGGTGCGGACGCCAAGGGCGACGGCATCGGCTTCCTGGCCGACGTCCTGGCGCAGCGCCTCGGGCGGGCGCTGCTGCGCCTGGAGCCCCGGGCGAGTCACCTGCCGGAGCGGTCCGATCGGGGCCGTGCTTGGGTTGCGGAGGAAGGGCGGGGATCGGTGGAGGGCCACGGCCGAGCATCGGCGCGCCTCCCTCCTTCCTCTGCGGGGGAAGGCAGGGCGCGTGTCGCCGCGGGAGAGACCCTCCTGTCGAGCCCTGAGCAGGCCGGAACCCAGAGTGCCGCCCCCCTCTGGCCCGACCACCTCCCGCCCCGCCCCCTGGTCCTGTTCCCCCGGGGCGAGGCTGCCGTCGACGTGCTCTCCACAGTGCCGGAGGGGCCGCCCCGGCGCTTTCGCTGGCGCGCTCAGGTCCACAGGGTCGCCCATGCCGAAGGGCCGGAACGGATCGCCGCCGAATGGTGGCGCGCTCCGGGTCACGACCGCGACTACTACCGCATCGAGTGCGAGGCCGGTCACCGGCTCTGGCTCTACCGGGACGGGCCGCACGCGCCCGACCGACCGGCCGCGTGGTACGTCCACGGGCTGTTCGCGTGAGCAGTCCTCACGTCCCGTACGCCGAACTCGCCGTCACCACGAACTTCTCCTTCCTGCACGGCGCCGCGCATCCGCAGGAATTCGTCGTGCAGGCGGCGGCCTACGGTCTCGCGGCCATCGGCATCGCCGACCGCAACACCGTGGCCGGCGTGGTGCGGGCGCATGCGGCGGCGCAGGCGCTCGAAGCGGAGGGCACCGCGATCCGGATCCTGCCCGGGGTGCGCCTCGTCACCGAGGAGGGGTTCGAGGCCGTCACCTACCCGATGGACCGGGCGGCCTGGGGCCGCCTCTGCCGGCTGCTCACCCTGGGCAACCGGCGCGTCCGCAAGGGTGAGTGCCGCTTCTCCTTCCCCGAGATGCTGGAGGCCGCCGAGGGGCAGATCTTCATCGCCATGCCCCCGGCCCGACGCCTGCCAGAGGGGTTTCGGGCGCGGCTGGAGGCGCTCGCCGCGGCGGCCCCGGCCCGGACCTTCCTCGGGGCGAGCCACACGCGCCGCGGCGACGAGAGGCGGCGCCTCGGCCTGCTCGCCGAGCTGGGGGCGGTCGCCCGCGCCCCGATGGTCGCGGTCTCGGACGCGCTCTACCACCATCCCGAGCGGCGCCCGCTCCAGGACGTGGTCACCTGCATCCGCGCAGGCTGCCGGATCGGGGAGGCCGGCTACCGCCTGGAGGCCAATGCCGAGCGTCACCTGAAGCCCCCCGCCGAGATGGTGCGGCTGTTCGCCGACCACCCGGAGGCGGTGGCCCGCACCGTCGAGATCGCCGAGGCCTGCGACTTCCGCCTGTCCCAGCTGCGCTATGAGTATCCGGACGAGCCGGTGCCCCCTGGGCGCACGCCGCAGGAATACCTGGAGGACAAGACCTGGGAGCGGGCGCGCTGGCGCTATGCCGGCGAGGTCCCGGACGCCGTCGAGGCGACCCTTCGCGAGGAGCTCCGGCTCATCGCCAAGATGGACTACGCCCGCTACTTCCTGACCCTGTTCGACGTGGTCGAGTTCGCCCGCGGCAAGGGCATCCTGTGCCAGGGCCGGGGCTCGGCGGCCAATTCCGCCGTGTGCTTCTGCCTGGGCATCACCGCGGTGGACCCGTCCAAGCACCGGCTGCTCTTCGCCCGCTTCATCTCGGAGAACCGGGGCGAGCCCCCCGACATCGACGTCGATTTCGAGCACGCGCGCCGCGAGGAGGTAATCCAGCACCTCTACGCCCGCTACGGCCGGGAGCGGGCCGCCCTCTGCGCCACGGTGATCCACTACCGGCCGCGCATGGCGATCCGGGAGGTCGGCAAGGTCCTAGGCCTGACCGAGGACGTGACCGCGGCGATCGCCGACACGGTCTGGGGCTCCTGGGGCACCGGCATGCCGGACAAGCACGTGCGCGAGGCCGGCCTCGACCCCGCCAACCCGGCGATCCGGCAGGCGCTGGACCTCGCCCACCAGCTGATCGGCTTCCCCCGCCACCTGTCGCAGCATGTCGGCGGCTTCATCCTGACCAAGGGGCGCCTCGACGAGACCGTGCCGGTGGGCAACGGCGCTATGGCGGAGCGCACCTTCATCGAGTGGGACAAGGACGACATCGACGCGATCGGCCTGATGAAGGTCGACGTGCTGGCGCTCGGCATGCTGACCTGCCTCAAGCGCGGCCTCGAGTTTCTGGAGAAGGACCACGGCACCTTCTACGAGACGCTGGCCGACCTGCCGCAGGACGATTCCGAGACCTACGCGATGCTGGCCAAGGCCGATTCCGTCGGCGTCTTCCAGGTCGAGAGCCGGGCGCAGATGTCGATGCTGCCGCGCCTGAAGCCGAAGGAGTTCTACGACCTCGTGGTGCAGGTCGCGATCGTGCGCCCCGGCCCGATCCAGGGCGACATGGTCCATCCCTACCTGCGGCGGCGCTCGGGGGAAGAGCCGGTGGAATACCCGGCCCCGCACCCGGACCACGGGCCGGCGGACGAGCTGAAGGAGGTCCTGAAAAAAACCTACGGGGTGCCGCTGTTCCAGGAGCACGCCATGCAGATCGCCATCACGGCGGCGGGCTTCACCCCGGCGGAAGCCGACGGCCTGCGCCGGGCGATGGCGACCTTCCGCCATGTCGGCTCCATCGGCGGGTTCACGGAGAAGTTCGTGGGCGGCATGACCCGCCGGGGCTACCCGCAGGATTTCGCCGAGCGCTGCTTCGCGCAGATCCGGGGCTTCTCCACCTACGGCTTCCCGGAGAGCCACGCGGCGAGCTTCGCGCTCCTCGTCTACGCCTCGGCCTGGATGAAGTGCCGGCACCCCGACGTCTTCCTGGCCGCGATCCTCAACGCCCAGCCCATGGGCTTCTACCAGCCCGCCCAGCTCGTGCGCGACGCCCGCGCCCACGGGGTGGAGGTGCGGGGCGTCTGCGTCAACGCCAGCGACTGGGACTGCACCCTGGAGCCGGCCGGGGATCCGGCGCTGCACGCCGTGCGGATCGGCCTGCGCGTGGTGCGCGGCCTGCCCGAGGCCGCCATGCGCCGGCTCGTGCGCCTGCGCGCCAACGGCTACGCCAGCATCGAGGGCCTGCAGGCGTCCCTCGCCCTGCCCCGCAACGCTCTGGAACGGCTGGCCGAGGCGGACGCGTTCCGCTCGCTGGGCCTCGACCGGCGCGCCGCCCTCTGGATGGTCCGCACACTGGAGGGAACCTCGGCGCGCAAGGCCGCCAAGGGGAATAGCTTGGCCGACCCCGGTGAGCGCCGCGCCCATCTCCTCGACGCGCCCCTGCCGCTCTTCGCCTGGCACGCCGATGACGGCCTGTTCCGGCACGAGCCGGCCGTGGACCTGCCGATCCTGGCCCCGTCCGAGGCGGTGGCCGAGGATTACGCCGCCACCGGCCTGTCGCTGCAGGGGCACCCGGTCGCGTTCTTCCGGGGGCGGCTCGCCCGGATCGGCGCGATCCCGGCCCGGGCGCATCTCGATCCCGCCCTGCCCCAGGGGGCGCGGGTCACGGTGGCGGGGCTCGTGCTGATCCGCCAGCGGCCGGGCACCGCCAAGGGCGTGGTCTTCCTGACCCTGGAGGACGAGACCGGTATCGCCAACGTGATCGTCTGGAAGACCGTGTTCGAGGCCAACCGCCGGACCGCCATGCAGGCCCGGTTCCTCGCCGTGCGCGGCCGGATCCAGCGGGCCGGCGGGGTGGTCCACCTCGTGGCGGAGGGATTTCGCGATCTCACCGCCTCCCTGCGCGACCTGCGCGAGGCCGGGCTGAAGCTGCCCCCCGAGAACACGGATTTCGGCGTGCCCCCGGACCGGCGGGTCTACCGCAGCCGGGATTTCCACTGACGGCCGCCCCTCGACAGGACCCGCGCCGCGGGTAGAGTGCCCACATGTCGAGCTTCGCCGTTCCGCGCCTTCTCCTCACCGCCTGCGCGGCCCTGCCGCTGGTCTTGCCGCTGGCCCTGCCGCTCCTGGCGGGGGACGCCCGGGCCGACAGCTGCGACGACCTCACCCGCCAGATCGCCGGCGCGATCGGCGGCAAGGTCGGCAAGCGCGCCGGCCCCAGCATCGACATCCGCATGGCCGGCCCGATCAAGTTCGACGTGACCTGCCGGGCCGAGCCGATCGTGCAGGCGACCTCCGCCGAGCCGACCCCCTCGGCGACCTTCTTCCGCGACCTGTCGGTGGCCTCCGAGATCCTCGTCGGCCAACCGGCCGCGACCGTCGAGCCGATCATCGCCAACGCCTACCGGACCTCGCTGTCGGAACGGCGCAAGTCGTTCATCCAGCAGAACGGCTGGTCGGCCTCCTGCTATACCGACCCGGGCAGCACCACGATGCGGACCCTGTGCTCGGTGGGGCGCATCCCGCCGGGATGATTCGGGCTTGCCCCGGCAGGATGCGGGCGGCGCGGTTGATCAGTACTCGATCACGCCGTCGAGGGCGTAGTGCTTCACGGTCTTCCGGTTGGCGATCAGCTCGTCCACCGTCGGCTCGCCCTTGAGGGCGCGGGCGATGGCGAGCTTCGTGGCCTCGTAGTTGGTCCGGTAGAGATCCTTCTGGTCGAGGTTGTCGTCCTCGGCGCAGCGCTGATCGAGCCAGATCATGATGATCATGCACAGCTCGTCGAGTCCGTCCTTGGGCAGGATGCCCTCGATGATGCAGTCCACGATCGCGTCGCCGGTGGCGGCCTGGACCACGCCGCCGAGGAGCTCGGCATACTCGGCCGTGTGAATCGTGACCTTGGTGGTCATCATCGTGGCGGGGCGCACGAGCTGGTTGAGGTCGCGGACCACGAACATCCGCGTGTGGCCCTGGACCTGCCCCATCATCGACGCGAAAGCCTGGCCGACCGGACCGCGCACCGAGCCGATCAGCACCTCCGGCATGGCGTCGGTGTACTGGCCCTCGGCCGCCAGCACCGTGGCCTCTCCCGTGCGGAACCAGATCTCTTGCATGTTCGAACTCCACCTGATCGGAGCCCGCGGGAKACATCATCGCGACGCCCGCGTCAATCGATTCAGAGCAGGCCGACTCCGTCGACAACGCCGGCCCTCGCGAAGGCGATGGTGACCCCCGACACGGTGTCGGCCACCCCCGCGTCTGTGCCCTCCACCCGCTGTCCCGCCGGCAGGGCTCTGTTGGCGGGCAGGATCGGAAGCAGTGCGTCCACCGCCGCCATGGCGATACTGAGAGCGAGGAAGTCTGGCCCGCGCTGCACGGCTCCCGTCCATGCGGCGACAGCCCGCACGAAGGCACCCGCGAGAGTAACGGTCTCTAGACCGGCGCCCTCTCTCGGCCGCCGTGATGAGGCTGCCGACATCCCTATCGACCAGCATCACCACGGGTCCGGGACCTGCGGCCTTGAGGTCCGCGGACAGGCAAGGCAGGGAAGCGCTGGGCTCGGCTCTCGGGAACCGTCCTGAGCAGGGGCCGTTCCGGCGGACGCCTGTGGCGTCTTCACGGGGCAGGCGGGAGGAGTGTGGGATGGCGGAGAGCACGGATCGGGGCTCCGGCTGGAGCCTTCAGGCGAGCGCCGTACCCGACGGGGTGCGCCTGGAACTCGCCCTCGCCGACCTCGGCGGCGCGCCGGTGACCGCCGCCATCGTACTCGACCGCGCGGAGGCCCGCGCCTTCGCCCGCGCCCTGCTGGCCGCCGCCGGAGATGCGGCGGAACGGACCTTCCCGAAGCCGGGCGCCTGACGGCCCGACTAGGATGTTTGGTCCCGGGATTTGATGGTGCGGGTTGTGGGTGAACCGAGAGGGCACGTCCATCCAGGCTTTGCAGATCGCTTCATGGTACGTGAGGCCGCGTAGCGTCTTAAGGCGGCGGGCGAAGTTGTTGGCAGCCACGAAGTCAGCGAGATGCTGCCGCAGCTGATCGTGACTGTCGTAGTAGAAGCGTTTGACAGTGGCGTCCTAGATCGTGCGGTTCATCCGCTCAACTTGACCATTCGTCCAGGGATGACGCGGTTTCGTGAGACGGTGCTCGATGTCGAGGTCGGCGCAGGCGCCCTCGAAGGAGTGGCAGCGGAATAGCACCCCCTCGGCGCGCATCCCTCTGATCTCCTCCGGCATCCGGGTGTTGCCGGACGGCTCGGTAAAATGCGTGCCGTTATCGGTGAGCACGGTGTGGATCTTGTAGGGAACGGCGGCAGCAACGGCTCGCAGGAAGTTGCCGGCGACCCGGCGCGTGACCTTCTCGTGCAACTCGGCAAAGGCGAACTTGGAGGTCCGGTCGTTGGAGGTCCGGTCGATGGCCACGAGCAGGTAGAGCCGGCCCTCTTCAGTGTGCACCTCGGCGATATCGATGTGGAGGTAGTTGAGCGGGTAACGCTTGAACTCTGCCCGTCGCGGCTTGTCGCCTCCACCTCGGGGAACCGCGAGAGGCCGTGGCGCTGGAGGCAGCGGTGCAGGCTTGCGCGTGTGAGGCGGGATCGTCGGCTGTAGGGCATAGAGGCAGTCGTCGAGCGGCAGCAGGGTGTGTCGGCGGAAGGCGACGATCACCGCCTCGGTCTCGGCCGACAACACCGTGGATCGGGGTGCCGCCGGCCCCGTCTTCCGGTCCGCCAAGGAGGACCGCTTCTTCCACTTCGCGACGGTCTTCGAGTTGACGCCGTAACGGGCCGCCAGCGCCATCAAGCTCGCTTGAGTCCGCTGTGTCGCTCGACGGACTGCCGCTGTCGTCGCGGCGCTCCCGTGTTGAACCTGGCTCGTAGCGCGTCATTCCACTCGCGGGAGAAGACTGCACCATCAACCCTGGGATCAAACATGAGCGTGTCGGCGACGCCCGAGAGGTAGGCACTGCACCAGCCCGAGGCCTCCCCCTGATCGGCACGGCAAGCCCGGTAAAGGTCTCTGGTCCTTCTCTCCCGGATGGCGACCGAGCCCGTCAGTGGCCCGCCCGACGGGGCGCCTCGCTCGTTCGGCACGCAAGAGGATGTCGCGCACTCGGCAGCGTCGGCTACGGGTGTGGCCGCCGACAGGAAGGCGAGCATCACTACCATCCCGAGAGGACGGTTCGGGTTTCCAGCGAGCATGAGTGCGCTCCCGTCCGTTAGCCCTTGGTGACCTTCACCTGGTCGAGCGCCGCGCGCAGGCCCTTGGCGAGCTCGCCCACGTCGTCGTTGGCCCAGAAGTGCATGAAGAACAGCCGCGGCTCGTCGTCGAGCATGTGATTGTGCAGGGCCGTCACCTCGATGCCGTTGGCCTGCAGCGCCTTGATCACCGGGTTCACCTCATCGGCGGTGAGCACGAAGTCGCCCGAGATGGCGGCCTTGCCGCCGCCGGTGGGCTGGAAGTTGATGGCGATCGCCGAGCCCATCGCCACCGGCACGACCATGCCGTGATCCTTCGGCGTCTCGGAGCGCGGCACGCTGATGGCATAGACGCCGCCATTAACCTTGCCCTTGTGGCCGAGCGCCTGGTCGATAGCGGCGGTGTCGAGATCGAGCGTCTGGTCCGATGCGGTCGCCTTCGCCGAGACCGGACCCTCGCCGGCCGAGGCCGACCCGGTTGTCCCGATGGGTGGGGTGCCGCCGGCAGTCTCGCCGCCGAAGGGCGTCCGGCTCGCCCCGAGCGCCCCCGCCAGGACCGTGGCGAGCTTCCCGGGCTCGCCGTGCCCGGAGAGGTGCATGTAGAGGGTGCTCGGAGAGGCCCGAAGCAGGTGGTTGTGGACGGCGGTGATCTCGACTCCGTTCTCGACGAGGCGCTTCATGACCGGGCTTACCTCGTCCTCGGTCAGGACGAGGTCCCCCATGACCATGACCTCGTTGTTGTGGCGCACGAAGGCCAGCCATGAGCCCAGGGCGAAGGATGGCTTTAGGGTTACGCCGTCGAGGGTGACATTCAGGTCCGTCCGGGGCAGGCCGACGCGGTAGACACCACCCGGCATCGCCGTGCCGGGCTTCCCGAGGCCGGTCGCGATGGCCTCCTGCCAGGGCTCAACGGCTGACGCACGGGTCACGAGAGCGCCCAAGACGGCGATGGATGCAAGCAAGCGACG
>NZ_JBFUGA010000153.1:0-10317 GCF_056403155.1 Methylobacterium sp. P3_A11 | reverse complement strand
GCCCGGCCGCCGGGCGCCGCCGTCCGGGCGCTGGGCAGGCGGCATGAGGCGAGCCCGCCTGCCCGCCGCCGTCGCATCCGCCCTCTGACCGGAGACGGGCGTGGACAATCCGTTCGTGCGGAAGATGGCGCGGCATGTCCGCCTCGCGCCCGAGGACCGCGCGGTCCTCGATGGGCTCGCGCGCCAGCATGTCCGCCACGTCGCCGCCCGCCAGGACATCGAAGGGCCGCACGGCGACCCGCACCACACCCATCTCATCCTCGACGGCTGGGCCTGCCGCTACAAGCCGTTCCCGGACGGGCGGCGGGCGATCGTCGCGCTGCTCCTGCCCGGCGATGTGTGCGATCCGTTCGCGGTCCGCCGGGCGCGCATGGACCACGCCATCGGGGCGCTCACGCCGGTCACCGTCGCCCGCATCACGCCGGAGCAGATCGGCGAGGCCATCCGGACCCGTCCGGCGGTCGAGGAATGCCTGTGGCGGGAGATGCTCGCCACCACGGCGATCCATCGCGAGTGGGTCGCCAGCGTCGGCCGCCGCTCGGCGATCGAGCGGCTGGCGCACCTGTTCTGCGAGCTGCACCTGCGGCTCAACCGGATCGGGCTCGCCGACGCCACCACGCTCCCGATGCCGGTGACCCAGCCCGACCTCGCCGACGCCCTCGGCCAGACGAGCGTGCACATCAACCGCACCCTCAAGGAGCTGCGCACCTCCGGCCTCGTCGCCCTGCGCGGCCGCCGCCTCACGATCCACGACCTCGGCGGGCTGACGGAGCGCGGGCTGTTCGATCCGGCCTACCTGCAGCTCGCCTGAGCGCGGCGGGCGAAACGCCGCGGCATCGGTCGTCCGGCGTACCTTGCTTTGGGGCGGCCGCGGCCGATCTGTGGGACCTCGTGAGCCGCGGCAGGTCGACCGACAGACGATGCACATTCATCTCGACGCGCTCGGCGGCGTGGCCGGCGACATGTTCGCCGCCGCGCTGCTCGACGCCTTCCCCGAGCACCGGGAGGGGGTCGGCGCCAGCATCCGGGCGGTCGATGCCCGCATCGCCTGCGCGGTGCACCCGCACAACGACGGCATCCTGCTCGGCGCCCGCTTCACCGTCTCGGGTCCCGGCGCGGAGCCTGCACACCGGCACGATCACGGCCACCGTCACCACGGCCATCCCGCGCACCACGACCACGACCAGGACCATGCGCACGCGGACTCTCACGGACCCGGTCACGGACACCGGCCCTGGGCGGAGATCCGCGCCGCGCTGGAGGCGGCGGATCTCGCGCCCGCGGTCGCGGCGCACGCCGTCGCCGTCTTCGGTCACCTCGCCGAGGCGGAGGCCCGGGTCCACGGCATCGCCGTGGAGGCGGTGGCGTTCCACGAGGTCGGCGCCTTCGACTCGATCGCCGACATCGTGGCCGCCGCCCACCTGATCGCCGCCCTGGAGGTCCGGAGCTGGAGCGTCTCGGCCCTGCCCCTGGGCTCGGGCCGGGTCAGGACCCAGCACGGCCCGCTCCCCGTCCCGGCCCCGGCCACGACGCTGCTGCTCGCAGGCTTCCAGACCCTCGACGACGGCATTCCGGGCGAGCGCGTCACCCCCACGGGCGCGGCGATCCTGCGCCACCTCTGCGGCGAGGATCCCGGGCGGGGCCGCCCCCGGGGTACGCTCGGGCGCACCGGCATCGGCTTCGGCACGAAGGTCCTGCCGGGCCTGAGCAACTGCCTGCGCGCCCTGGTGCTGGAGGATTCGGCTGCCGGTCCCGGCCGGCGGGACCTCGCGGTGATCGCCTTCGAGGTCGACGACCAGTCCGGCGAGGATCTCGCCCTGGGCCTCGATCGGCTGCGCGCCGAGCCCGGCGTGCTCGACGTCGTGCAGGCGCCGGTCATCGGCAAGAAGGGCCGGATGATGGCCCATATCCAGGTCCTGGTGCGTCCGGAGAGCCTGGACTCGGCGATCGCGGCCTGCTTCCGGGAGACCACCACGATCGGCCTGCGCTATCACCGGGTGGAGGGCGCGGTGCTCGACCGCGAGGCCCGCACGGTGGCGCAGGCGGGCCAGCCGGTGCGGGTGAAGATCGTCGACCGGCCAGGTGGCCGCACCGCCAAGGCCGAGGCCGACGATGCCCGCGACCAGCCGGGCCACGCCGCGCGGGCGAGCCTGCGCCGGGAGGCCGAGCGCCTCGCCCTGGAACAGCAGCGGGAGGAGGAACGGTGACGCGCCGGCAACTCGAAGCCGTCCTGGCGGGGCTCCGGCCCGTCGCGGTGGCGGTGAGCGGCGGGGTCGACAGCCTGACGCTCGCAACCCTCGCCCACCGGCTGGCGCCGGGGACGGCCCTGATGGTCCACGCGGTCTCGCCGGCGGTGCCCGCTGAGGCGACCGCCCGGGTCCGCGCCGAGGGCGCCCGCGAGGGCTGGTCCTTAAGGGTGATCGAGGCCGGCGAGTTCGCCGACCCCGCCTACCGGGCGAACCCGGTCAACCGCTGCTTCTTCTGCAAGACCAACCTGTACGGGGCGGTCCGGCGGGTCACCGACCGGCAGATCCTGTCGGGCGCCAACCGCGACGACCTCGGCGAGTACCGCCCCGGCCTCGACGCCGCCCGGGAGCACGGCGTGCGCCACCCCTACGTGGAGGCGGGCTTCGACAAGGCGGCGGTCCGGGCGCTCGCCCGCGACCTCGGCCTCGGGACCGTGGCGGAGCTGCCGGCGGCGCCCTGCCTGTCGAGCCGCGTCGAGACCGGCATCCCGATCGAGCCGGAGACCTTGAGCTTCATCCACGCCGTCGAGCGGCTGGTGGGCGGGGCACTCGCGGCGGAGAGCGGCGCCAAGCGCGCGGTCCGGTGCCGGGTGCGCGCCGAGGGCGTGGTGGTGGAACTCGATCCGGCGAGCCTCGCGGCCCTGGCCGCGGCGGATCGCGAGACGCTCGGGGCGGGCATCCGGGCCATCGCGCCGGCGCGTCTCGCGGGCCCGGTCCGGTTCGCGCCCTACCGGGTCGGCAGCGCCTTCCTGGTGCAGCCCGGGGAGGCCCGGTCGTGAGCGTCGCGGACGAGTTCACCCTCGATTTCGCCCGGCCCGAGCGGATCGGCCTGGAGGAGGCGATCTTCTGCGCCGGCAAAAGCCCGGAGCAGATCGACGCGATCCTGGAGGCCGCCCGCGCCCGCGGCGCCTCGCTGCTCCTCACCCGCCTCGATCCGGAGAAGCGCGACCGGCTCGGGGGCGCCGCGCGGCTCGACTACTGCCCGGTCTCGCGCACGGCGGTGTTCGGCGAGGCGCCCCGGATCGCCGGCCCGGCCCGGGTCGCCGTGGTGGCGGCCGGCACCTCGGACGTGCCCGTCGCCCGCGAGGCCCTGCGGGTGCTGGCCTATGCCGGCCGGGCCGCGTCGCTCTTCGCCGATGTCGGCGTCGCCGGCCTGTGGCGGCTGACCACGCGCATCGAGGAGATCCGCGCGCATCCGGTGGTGATCGTCGCCGCCGGCATGGACGCGGCGCTGCCTAGCGTCGTCGGCGGCCTCGTGGCGGGCGCGGTGATCGCGGTCCCGACCTCCGTGGGCTACGGCGTCGCCGCGGGCGGCCGCGCCGCCCTCGACGCGGTGCTGGCGAGCTGCGCCCCCGGCATCACGGTGGTCAACATCGACAACGGCTACGGGGCGGCCTGCGCCGCCCTGCGCCTGCTCCATGCGGCAGGCCGCCTTGCCGCGGAGACCGAACGATGACCCGGCGCGGGTCGTTACCCCGTACTGCTGCGCAGGCAGCGCGACGCGCGCCCTCTCCCGTGCGGGAGAGGGTTGGGGTGAGGGGTGCGACCTCTCCGGACAGTTCTCTTCCCTCACCCTGTCCCCCTCCCGCACGGGAGAGGGGACCCGCGCCACCTTCTTCGACGGCAGCAGCGCCGACACGGGGCCTGCCCGCACCGATCCCCACATCTTCGAACGGAGACAGCCGATGGAACGCCGCAGCTTCCTACAGGGCGCCGTGCTCGGCGCGGGCCTCGCAGGCGCCGGCAGCGCAGGCGCGGCCGTGAACGCCCCCGCCAACACCGGCCCCTTGCCCAACACCCGCCCGCAGGACCCCGCGGACCTGCCCTTCGTCACCGATCCCGGCGAGCGCCGGGGCGAGATGCTCTACCGGTCGTTCGGGAAGACGTCGGAAAAAATCTCGGCGATCGGCATGGGCGGGTTCCACCTCGGCAAGAAGGTCCTGAGCGACGACGAGGCGACGCGGCTGATCCATGCCGGCATCGACCGCGGCATCACCTTCATGGACAATTGCTGGGACTACAACGAAGGCCGCTCCGAGCTGCGCATGGGTGCCGCCCTCGCCCAGGACGGCTACCGCGACAAGGTCTTCCTGATGTCCAAGATGGACGGGCGGACCAAGGAGGAGGCGCTCAAGCAGATCGACCAGTCGCTGCTGCGCCTGCGCACCGACCGGATCGACCTCGTCCAGCACCACGAGATCCTGCGCTACGACGATCCCGATCGGGTCTTCGCCGAGGGCGGGGCGATGGAAGGCTTCCTGGAGGCCAAGAAGGCCGGGAAGCTGCGCTATATCGGCTTCACCGGCCACAAGGACCCGCGCATCCACCTGCAGATGCTGGAGGTGGCCGCCGAGCGCGGCTTCCACTTCGATTCCGTCCAAATGCCCGTCAACGTGATGGACGCGCATTTCCGCTCGTTCAGCCACCTCGTGCTGCCGTATCTCGTGCAGAACGGCATCGCGCCGCTCGCGATGAAGACGTTCGGAGACGGGGTGATCCTGAAGGCGGACGCGCCGATCAAGCCGATCGAGTACCTGCACTTCTCACTGAACCTGCCGGTCTCGGTGGTGATCACCGGCATCCAGAACCAGCGCGACCTCGACCAGGCCTTCGAAGCGGTGAAGACTTTCAAGCCGATGGACAAGGCGGCGGTGGCCGAGCTGCTTTCGCGGTCGAAGCCCTACGCGCTGGAGGGAAAGTACGAGCTGTTCAAGACGAGCGCCACCTTCGACGGCACCGCCAAGAACGCGGCATGGCTAGGCGAGGACGTGCAGGGCGTGAAGAAGCTCGCGCCGACGATGGAGTAGGTCGATCGCGGGAGAGCACGGCCGCCCCGCCCGCGGCCGCTCCGGGCTGCCGCGTGCGAGAGGCATGGCCGGGACGGGCTCGGGTCCGCGGGCTGCGACCCAGGGCGCTGACCCAGGGCGACGCGCCCTGGATCAGCGGGGCGCCGCTCGCGGAGACGGGGGCTGCGACGGGCTTCCGTCGCAGCCCGGGACCTCAGTTCAGGACCTTGCCGTCGGGGCCGACCTTGACCTCCTGCTCCTTGTCGGCGCCGGCCACCTTGATCTCGTACTGGACCGAGGCGCCATCCTTCTCGACCTCGGCCTCGTAGGCCTTGCCGCCGCCGGCCTTCTGCTCGGCGATGGCGAGCGCGTCCTTCAGCGAGGTCTTGGCGTTCTGGAAGTCGGAGGCCTTCAGCCGGGTGAAATAGCGCTCGAACGGCTGGTTCTCGGTCTTGTAGAGGGCGCCCGTATCGGCGTTGATGCCGTACTCGACGAGCTTGCCGCTCGGGTACACGACCTTGATCGAGTAGTGGGCCGGGTCCTTGCTGCCGGCCTTCTCGAAGTCGGCGTCGATGGCGCGGCCGCCCTTCTCGTCGCCCTGCGCCTCGGCCGTGGTGAGCGCCTGGGCGAGGCCGACCTTGGCGACCTTGGCGACCTGCCACTCCTTCATGTTGCTGTCGGCCTTGGTGGCCGGCTCGGCGGACGTCGCGGTGGGGGTCTGGGCCAGGGCGAGGCTCGTGGAGAGCGCGAGCAGGCCGGCCGCGGCGGTGAGACGGGTGATCATGGCGGGTTGTCCCTTTGCGGGTTCGTTCACGGGAGCGTGAAACGTCGGGTCCGGAAATCCGGTTGCCCCCGCCCGGAAAAAATCCGGCCGCCGCGCCCGGCGAGACGGCCGGCCGGCGCCCCTGTATGAGACGCGCACGATCCGGCGCGCGCCCAGGCGACGACGGACGCACCTCGGACGGAACAGGCCATGACCGCGAACGAGCCCGAACCTCTTGACGAGTTTACGCGCCTGCACGCGAAGCTGTCGGCCCTTGAGATCGTGCTCGGCGTCCTGATCGGGCGGCTCTCCGAGGAGAACCCGGAGATCCGCGAGGACGTGAAGCGCGACGTGGCGGCGATCCTGTCGGACATGCCGATCGACGGACCGAGCGAGGAGCTGATCGCCGACGAGGTCCGCCGCGCCGCCGCGGTGCTGACCAGCGTGTCGATCGGCTGACGGTGCCTCAGCGCGGCGGCATCCGCAGCGCCCCGTCGAGGCGGATCGTCTCGCCGTTCAGCATCGGGTTCTCGCAGATGTGGCGGACGAGGTCGGCGTATTCCGACGGGCGGCCGAGCCGCGGCGGGAAGGGTACGCTCTGGCCGAGCGTATCCTGCACGTCCTGCGGCAAGCCCGCCATCATCGGCGTCTCGAAGATGCCCGGCGCGATGGTGACCACCCGGATCCCGTGCCGGGCGAGTTCCCGGGCGATGGGCAGGGTCATGGAGACGATGCCGCCCTTCGAGGCCGCGTAGGCCGCCTGCCCGATCTGGCCGTCGAAGGCCGCGATCGAGGCGGTGTTGACGATCACCCCCCGGGCGCCCGCCGCGTCCGGCGCCTCGCGGGCGATGGCGTCGGCTGCCAGCCGGATCATGTTGAAGGTGCCGACGAGGTTGACCGAGACCGCCCGCGCGAAGGTCTCGAGGCGGTGCGGACCGTCGCGGCCGACCACCTTCTCCCCGGGCGCGATGCCGGCGCAGTTCACGAGCCCGTGCAGGTGACCGAACGCGTCGAGGGCCGTCCGCACCGCCGCCTCGCCATCCGCCGCGCGGGTGACGTCGGTCTCCGCGAACCGCGCCCGCGCCCCGAGATCCGCCGCCACCCGGGCGCCGGCCTCCCGGGCGATGTCGGCCACGACGACGTGGGCGCCCGCCGCCACGAGGCCGCGCGCCGTCGCCTCGCCCAGGCCCGAGCCCGCGCCGGTGACGATGAAGACGCGATCCCTGATCATCCTGACTCCCCCGGTCCCGGTGCCGCGCGGCCCGGCCTCGCCCTGCGACGTAGCGCGGGACGGGGCGGCCCGGAAGGCGTCCGGTCCCGCATCGGGCAGAGGGATCATGCGTCGCGTCGTTGACGTGTGAATTTTTCCCACATATATGATCTTAGCGCGGCCCAAGGTATTAGGCCGTATTTCGGGATGTTTCCGGCGCTGATCAGCGCAAGAGCAAAGTATTCCGCTGGGTATGACCGTCCTTGCAGGGTCGTCCGGGCCTTCGGCAACGACGCTGTTCGCCACGTCCCCGCGCCGGGGCTCCCCCGCCGCGATCCCTCATGCCTGTTCAGGACCGCCATGCACATTCCAGGGATCGGGCCAGGGATCGGACCAGGGATCGGGCCAAGGCTCGGGACCGCCGCCCGCCATTGGCGTCACGGCCGGCGCGTCGGCGGACGGCTCGCCGAACGGCGCCCCGGCATTCGCGCCGCGCTCCGCTCCGCCGCGCCGGGCAGCGTGCTGCTGGCGGGCAATTCCCACGCGGAGTTCATCGGAACGCCCGATTTCGGCGGCCGCCCCAGCATCAATCTCGCCATCGGCGGCAGCACGGCGGCGGACTGCGCCCGTCATCTCGCGGCGTTCCGCGTCCCGGTTCGCTTCGCCGCCGCCGTCCTGATCATCGGTACCAACGACATCCAGCGCTGGCGCCACCCGGAGCGGGCTCGGAGCGCGGACCGGTTCGAGGCCGAGGTCCGTCGCATTCTGGGGATCCTGGAGGGCTGGTCGGACGCGGTCTTCGTCGCGGCGATCCCGCCGATCGGCGCCTGTGCGACCGGCCGGGATCCGGACGCCGTCGCGGCCTTCTCGGCCCGGCTGGCGGCGCTCTGCGCCGCCGGGGGACACGGGTATTTCGACCCGTTCGCGGCGTGGCGCACCGGCCCCGGGGGGCTCGCCGGTCCGGGCCTCCACCGGGACGGCGTGCATCTGGCCGACTACACGGGATTGGCCGCCGAGATCGTCCGGCAGACGGCGTTCGGCACGGGCTCGCCCTGTCGGCGGCCGCCCCGCCCTTCCGCACCCCTGCGGGTCCTCCGCGCGGCCTGGATGGGCCAGCCGTGAGCATCCGCGCACGCCTGGCCGGGCGCCCGTGTCCGGACGGTCCCGCGCCGTCTCTGCCCCTGCGGGTCTGGCCCGACGACGCGACGGTCTGGCTCGCCGAGAACGGCGTCCGGCGACCCCGGGCGGCCCGGCACGCCCTGGCGGCGCTGGCGACCCTCGGGCTCCGCGGCCGGTACGCGGCCCGGCGGGCGGGTGCCGGCACGGTCGTGACCGGGCCGGCGAGCGCCCTGGCCCTGCGGGACGCTGAGGCGGAGATCGGGTTCGTCTTCCGGGTCACGCCCTATGGGTACGGTGCGGATGGGTTCTGAGGCCCCGATCAGGGCGGGCTCGTGCACAGCAGGGTCGGCGCGCAGACCGTCCGGAAGCCCACGCGGGCGTACAGCGCCTCGATGGCGCCGCCGGCCGGGCATTGCAGGAAGACTTGGGCGGCTCCGCGCACCCGCGCCTCGCGCAGGGCCGCGACGGTCACGGCGGTGCCGAGGCCCCGGCGCTGCCGGTCGGCCCGCGTGCTCACATTGTACAGCCCCGCCGTGTCGCCCCGCAGGTAGAGGCTCGCGCAGGCCGCCGGACCGGTGGCGTCGCGCAGGACGAGGTGGAGCGGCGTGAGGCCGGGCCGGCTCCGGGCCGCATGCAGGGCCGGGAGGTAGCGGCGGCGCAGGTGCGTCCGCACGGCAGGGTCGTCGGACAGGTGCGCGAAGACGCGCTCGAAATCCGGCCCCGGCGCCGGGCTCGCCTGGACGGTGACCGCGCCCCCCGCCGCAGGCGCCGCCGGCAGCGGCCGCGCCACCATCCAGCTCGCCGGGTAGAGGATTGCGGGCTCGAACAGCCCGCGCAGCAGCGCGACCTCCTCGGCATCCCGGGCCAGGAAAGCCGGCGCCCGGTCGCGGCCGAGGGCCGCCGCCCCCGCCCAGGCGAACTGGTCGGGCCGGCGCACTCCGAAGGCGAAGTTCAGGGTCGGGTCCGGAATGCCCCGCGACCAGACGTAGCCTGCGCCCGCCGGACCCTGCTCCACGCCGTCGATCAGGGATCCGGTGAGGGCCGCCACATGGGTGTCGCGCAGGTCCTCGAAGGTCAGGTCGGGATCCCGCATCGTCAGGCCGCGGTCCCGGCGGCGGTCCGCGCGGGTCGGACGCCGCGCCCGGCATCGGGGGCCGTCAGCGCGGCGATCCGGTCGTGGAGATGCGGCGACAGGACGATGTCGAGGTGGTCGGTCTCCGGAACCGTCTCCACCGCGTGGAGCCGGCTGGTGAGGGGCGCCCAGTCGATCACCGGCCGGGCGCGGGCCAGCGTCTCCGCCGCCACGAAGCTGTGCACCGGCACCGCGCCGGGCTCCAGACGGAGCGCCCGGAACTGGATGGCGTGGTCGACGAGCGTCCAGAGCATCCGCTCCCGGCTGCCGACCTCGGGGCCGTCGGCCGGCAGGGGCTGCGGCTCGGCGGCCAGGAAGCGCAGGAACTGCACGTCCGCCTCCGGATCCATGCGGGCGCGCAGGGCAGCCCAGTGCGCCCGCATCGGCGAGCGGTCGAGCCAGGCGCCGACCATGGCCTCGTGCGCCGCCCGCTCCTCGGGCGCGATCGGCCGGCCGGCGCCGGCGGCGAAGGTGTCCTCCAGGCCGCAGGCATCGAGCATGCCGACCCAGTCCAGGGGAAAGCCCGGACCGAGCCGGCGGGCGGTCTCGTAGGCCAGCACTCCGCCCCAGGACCAGCCCAGGAAGACGCAGCCCCCGGCGCGGCCCCGCATCAGGCCGCGCACCCGCGCGGCATAGGCGTCGGCGAGGTCGGTCACGGCCGGCAGGGGCCGCACGGCCTCCACCAGGGAGGCGCAGAGGAAGCCGTGCGCCTCCTGATCGGGGCCGAGGCGGGCCACGAGGGGCTCGTATTCCCGGGTGCTCACCAGGAGGCCGGGGAACAGCACCAGCAGCGGCCGGCCGCTCCCCGCCCGGCCGGCGGAGAGCCGGACCAGGGGAGCCGGACCCGCCTCGGCGGAATCCGAGCCCGCATCGATCCGGGCCGCCAGTTCCGCCAGCGTCGGGTCGCGCAGGAGGTCCGCCACACCGACCCCGCCCCGGGGCGCGATGAGGCGCAGGCGGGCCACCAGCCGTAGGGCCGAGAGGGAGTCGCCGCCGAGTTCGAAGAAGCGCCGGTCCGCGACCCGGACCGGGTAGCCCAGGACCTCGGACCAGATCCCGGC